>NZ_JBEXSZ010000235.1:0-7923 GCF_040613865.1 Streptomyces sp. NPDC006197
GTGCCTTCCAGCGAGGCACACAGTCCGGCCGGGCCTCCTTCCCGGACGCGACGGACCGCGCGTCGGCGCGCTCGCGCACGCCGACCTCGCCGCCGTCGACGCCCTCGCCCGGCTGAAGCTCGCCGCCGGGCGGCGGGGCCACCGGATCCGTTTCCACGGAGCGGGGCCCGAACTGCGGGCCCTGCTCCTCCTCACCGGCCTGGACGGGACCCTAGGCCTCTAGCCGCGCCGGGAGGTCGAAGAGCGGGAACCAGCGCTCGGTGTCCAGGAAGAAGTCCATCCCGGCGACCTTGCCGTCCCGCAGCTCCAGGACGATCAGCGCCCACGGGCTGTAGCCGCCCTCCGGGTCCGGGTGGTAGTGGGCGAAGGCCGGCGAGCCGTTCGCCACGGTCGCGACCAGCTTCGAGCCCCGGCACACGTCGCCGACGCCCAGCATCCAGCCGACGATGTCGTCGTGGCCCTGGAGCCACAGGTCGTACGGCGGCATGGACATCGTCGCGTCCTCGTGGAGGAGCGCCGTCAGCGCCTTCATGTCGTAGCCCTCGAAGGCCGCGACATAGCGCTCCAGGAGCGCCTGCTGCTCCTCGTCCAGCGGGTTCGCCGGGTCGGAGGCGGCCGGCGCCTGCTCGGCGAGGGTCGCGCGGGCCCGCTGGAGGGCGCTGTTGACGGAGGCGACGGAGGTGTCGAGGAGCTCGGCGACCTCGCTCGCCTTCCACGCGAGGACCTCGCGCAGGATGAGCACGGCCCGCTGCTTGGGCGGCAGGTGCTGGAGCGCGGCCACGAAGGCGAGCCGTACGGTCTCGCGGGAGACGGCCGTCTCCGCCGGATCGCCGACCGACGGCAGGACCCGTCCGTCGGGGATGGGCTCCAGCCAGGTGATCTCCGGCTGCTTGACGAGCTGTGCCTGTGCGACGGGCGTCGGCCCGGTCAGGTCCATGGGCCGCGCTCTCCTGTTCCCCGCGTTCAGCGCGTCCAGGCAGACGTTGGTGGCGATCCGGTACAGCCAGGACCGCAGCGAGGAGCGGCCTTCGAAGGAGTCGATGGCCTTCCAGGCGCGGACCATCGTGTCCTGCACCGCGTCCTCCGCCTCGAAGGAGGATCCGAGCATCCGGTAGCAGTAACCGGTCAGCTCCCTGCGGTACTTGTCGAGTTCGTCGGTCGTCGCGGTCGCGGCGTCGCTCATCGGGTCCACACCCCACTCACCCCTCACCGGCACCCGTTCGGTGCCGGTGAGAGGGAAGCTACCGCAGCGGACTGACAGCCGGGGTCAGGTTCCCGGCTTGCGTCCGTAGACGAAGACGTCGTCGCCGTTCCTGAGCAGGTTCCAGTACGCCTTCGCGTCCGCCGGCCGCATGTTGACGCAGCCGCCGGAACCCGGCGGGTTCCACATGGACTTGGTGGTCGAGTGGAAGGCCTGGCCGCCGTCGAAGAACTGCGAGTACGGCATGGAGACGTGGTAGAGCGTCGACCAGTGGTTGATGTTCCGCCAGTAGATCTTCTTGGCGCCGGTACGGGTCTCGGTGCCGTCCTTGCCCGTGCGGACCGGCACCGGCCCGTACTTGAGGCGCGCGCCGTCCTGGATCCAGCTGAGCTGGCGGGTCAGGTCGACGCAGGCGATCCGGCCCTTGTTGGTCGGGCAGGCGCCCGAGCGGTTGGGGTTGGTGCCCGCCGCCCTCTGCTGGATCATCGTGTTCATGGTGCGCCACGTGACCGGCCCGGCGTACCCCATGGTCGGGGTGATGCCGTGCTTGCGCTGGAAGGCCTGGGTGGCCTGACAGTCGGCGAGCGACTGGCGCCCGTCGACCGGCCGTCCGAGGAACTTCTCCACCTGCTTCTGGTACGGCCCCGTCGTCACGTTGCAGGACGCCGCCTGCGCCGGGGCCGTACCGAGCGCGATCGTCATCGGCACCACGAGAGACGTGATGCCGGCGGCGATGCCCGCCCTTCTTCCCATGAGCCGCGTGATTCGTTTCATGATCGTCAACTCCCCCTAGAGTCCCTGTGCTTGAGGACGTACGGGGGAGTGTGACGGTTGCAGGGCGCGAACGGGAGAGGGCGAACCCGGTTCAGGCCGCCAGGTGCAGCCGCCGCGCCTCGACGCGCGCGCTGTGCGAGCCGTACAGGGTGACCGAGACGACCCCGAGGACCGCGACCAGGCCGATCAGGACCGTACCCGCCCAGCCGCCCGCGTGGAAGGCGATCGCGCCGAGCGTGCCGCCCGCGCTGCTGCCCAGGTAGTACGCGGACTGGTACAGCGCCGAGGCCTGCGCGCGGCCCGTCTTCGCCGTGCGGCTCACCGAGGAGGAGGCGACCGCGTGGCCCGCGAAGAAACCGGCCGTGATCAGGACCAGGCCCACCAGCACGAGGACGAGCGCGTCGGACAGCGAGAACAGCAGGCCCGCCGCCGTCGTCGAGACCGCCAGGTACAGCGCCCCGCGCCGCCCGAGCCGCCCGACGAGCCTGCCGGCGGCCGCCGAGGAGACCGTGCCGACCAGGTAGATCAGGAAGATCGAGCCGATCACGCCCTGCGGCAGCGAGAACGGGGCCTCCACCAGGCGGTAGCCGATCACCGTGTACACGGCGCCGAAGACCGTCATGAACAGGGCGCCGATCACGTACAGGCGCATGAGCAGCGGGTCGGAGAGGTGGCCCCGGACGGTCCGGGCCAGTGCCTTCGGGTTCAGCGTGCCGGGGGCGAAGTGCCGGGCCTTCGGGAGCAGCGCCCGGAAGACGAGCACGCAGGCCAGGGAGGTCAGGCCGACGGCGGCCAGACCGGCGCGCCAGCCCCACAGCTGGGCGACCCAGCCGGTCACGATCCGTCCGCTCATGCCGCCGATCGAGTTGCCCGCCACGAAGAGGCCGATCGCGCCGATCAGCGCCCTGGGTCGCACCTCCTCGGCGAGGTACGCCATCGCGGAGGCCGGGAGGCCGGCCAGCGCGGCGCCCTGGACGGCGCGGAGCGCGATCAGGGACGCCATGTTCGGGGCGAGCGGCACCAGGAGCGCCACCGCGACCGCGACCGAGAGGGAGGCCGTCATCATCGCGCGCCGCCCGAAGCGCTCCGAGAGGGCGCTGAGCGGCAGGACGCAGAGGGCGAGGGCGCCGGTGGCGGCGGAGACCGTCCAGGAGGCGGCGGAGGCGGTGGCGCCGAACTCGGCCGAGATGGCCGGGAGGAGGGCCTGCGTGGAGTAGAGGAGGGCGAAGGCGGCCAGTCCGGCGGCGAAGAGCGCGAGGCTCATCCGGCGGTGGCCGGGGGTGCCGGGGGCGAGGCGGGTGTCGGCGGACGCGGTGGTGGCGGCCGCCTTGGTACTGGCGGAAGGCATGTCACGAACGTAGGCCGGTCCGTTTCATGCGTCCAATGCACGGAACTGCTGTAATCGTTCCCATGGTGCATGAGTACAGGTCACAGCCTCGCCTGTCACCGAACAGTAACGAAGAAGACATGGGACAGCTGCTCGCGCCGCGGCTCGCGTACTTCGCCGCCGTCGCCCGGCACGAGCACGTGACCCGCGCCGCCGCCGAGATGGGCGTGCCGCAGTCGACGCTCTCGCGGGCCATGGTCCGGCTCGAACAGGACCTCGGCGTCACCCTCTTCGCCCGGCGCGGCCGCACGGTCTCCCTCACCCCGGCCGGCCGCCGCTTCCTCACCGCCGCCGAGCGGGCCCTCGCCGAGGTGGAACGGGCCGCCGAGACCGTACGGGCCGACGCCGACCCGGCCGCCGGCCGCGTCGCCTTCGGCTTCCTGCACACCATGGGCTCCGAGACCGTCCCCGGCCTCATCCGCGCCTTCCGCGTCGACCACCCGAGGATCCGCTTCACCCTCGTCCAGAACTACGGCGAGGCCATGATCGAGCGGCTGCGGGCCGGCGACCTCGACCTCTGCCTGACCTCGCCCGTGCCGGACGCCCCCGACCTGGTGGCCCGGCGCCTCGACGAGCAGCGGCTGCGGCTCGTCGTCCCGGACGACCACCGGCTCGCCGGCCGCAAGCGGGTGCGCCTCGCCGAGGCCGCGGACGAGACCTTCGTGACCCTGGAACCGGGATACGGGCTCCGCCGCATCACCGACGACCTGTGCGCGGAGGCCGGCTTCAAGCCCCGGGTCGCCTTCGAGGGCGAGGAGGCCGAGACCCTGCGCGGCCTCGTCGCCGCCGGCCTCGGCGTCGCCCTGCTGCCCCCGCCCGCCGTCCCCCGCCCCGGCGTCGTGGAACTCACCGTCACCGCGCCGCGGGCGGTCCGCGAGATCGGGGTCGCCTGGCTCGACGGCCACCCGGACACGGCCCCGGTGGCCGCCTTCAAGAAGTTCCTGCTGAGCAGGCGCGGCCACCTGCTGCCGAAGGAGCCGTCACCTCCGGCCCCGGAGGACCCCTCGACGCCAGTGTGAGCCCAGGCCGTTCAGCGCCGGTGTGGGTCCAGGCCGCTCGACGCCGGTGTGGGCCCAGGCTGCTCAGCGCCGGTGTGGGCCCAGGCCGCCGCCGAACCCCGCCGCCAGCGGCATCCGCAGGCCGAGCGGCGGGGGAGCCGCCATCGCGTCGGTCACCGGCCGGGCGACCGGCCGGCCGAAGAGGGCGCCCAGCACGAAGTCCGCGGTCAGGGCCCGGACCTCGGCCGCGTACTGGCGCAGCGCGTGGCCGTCCGAGTGCACCTCGAAGCGGCAGGTGTCCCGGTTCGCCTTCTTCGCCCGCTCGGCGAACCGGAACGACAGCTCCGGGTCCGTCCGCGCGTCCTTCGTGCCGTGCACGAGCAGCACCCTGCGCCCCACCAGCTGCCGCACCGGCTCCGGCTCCGCCGCCACGTCGTCCTCCGGCAGCCACGGCGCGAGCGCGAGCACCGCGGCGACCGCGGGATGCCCGGCCGCCCGCAGCGCCGCCCGCGCACCCATCCCGTGGCCGAGGAGACAGACCGGGACGTCGCCGTAGCGCCGTACCGTCTCCGCGACCGCCCAGGAGGCGTCCGCCACGAGGTCCGCGTCCGCCCCGTTCCAGCCGCGCGCCCGGTAGCGCACCACGTGCGCGACGAGCTCATCGGACCGGCCCGCCCGGGCCAGACCGCGCCCCAGCGGAAGCATCGCCGCGTGCGCCCGCGCGGAGGCCCGCCGCGCCGACACCGGCTCACCGTCCGGCAGGAGCAGCACCACGCCGCCCACCGCCGCCGACGAGCGGGAACCTCCAACAGGCCGTCCGAGCCGGGGTCTCCGTGCTTCGGGCGGCCCCACGAGTGCGAAGTGCGCCATGACAGAACAGTCTCAGAAGCGGAGGTGTACGGCAGTCGTACGCGCGGTCTCTGTTACGCATCGTCGGCCCGGACTCGAACGGCCGTGCCCGTCAGACCCGTTCGAAGAGGGCCATCGAGCCGATGGTCGTGAAGCCCTTCCGGCCGTACCAGTGGCGCGGCCAGTCCTCCGCGGCCGCGGTGAGGAAGGTGGTCGAGCAGCCCGCGTCGGCGGCCTCGCGCAGCGCCGTGTCCAGGACCTTCCCGGCGTACCCCTGCCCGAGGTGGGCCTCCGCGGTGACCAGGTCCTCGATCTGCGCCATCCCGGTCGCCGGGTCCATGTACAGGTCGGCCCACGCGGCCACCTCGCCCTCCGGGGTGTGCGCGGCGAAGAACCGCACGACGTCGGCGCCGCGCCGGCGCGCCACCCGCCGCTCCACCAGATCGCGTGTCTCCTCCGGTGTCAGCCCCGGGACGAACCGCGGCCAGGCCGCGGCCACCGGCTCGCGCAGCTCGTCGAAGTCGACCTCCCGCGCCCCGCCGTGCTCCGGCACCGGGCCGGTGTGCGCCATGAACAGGACGGTGGCGTGCCGGAACCCGGCCCGCTCCATCGGCGCCCGGCAGGCGGCGGCGACCGTCTCGTCCAGGACGTACGCGAAGCGGTACGGGAGGTGGCCGAGCGCCTCCTCCGTGTACCCGAGCAGCGCCTCCGGGTCCACGGCCCCGTCGACGAGCACGTGGTTGTTGCCCCGGGAGTGCTTGTAGGCGTCGTTCAGCACCGCGAAGGCGCCCGGGAAGTCGACGGTGCGGCCCGCCTGGCGGCGGGAGAAGTCGCACAGGAAGCGGTGCACGCGCGGGAGTTCGGAGGCGGGCGTGTTCGTGGTCGAGGTCATGCGGGCAGGCTAGGCGGGCGACCCCTCGCCCCGCCACGAGAAATCCGGCGCCACGAGAGGTGTTCTACGCGCGTAGGGGCTAGAGTGCGGAGATGACGAGCCAGACCCCCAACGTCCCCACCGCGGACCAGATCCGCCGTGCCCCGAAGGTGCTGCTCCACGACCACCTCGACGGCGGACTGCGCCCCGGCACGATCATCGAACTCGCCCGGGAGCAGGGCTACGAGCAGCTCCCCGAGACGGAGCCCGACAAGCTCGGCATCTGGTTCCGCGAAGCCGCCGACTCCGGCTCCCTGGAGCGGTACCTGGAGACCTTCGCGCACACCTGCGCCGTCATGCAGACCCGGGACGCCCTCTTCCGCGTCGCCGCCGAATGCGCCGCCGACCTCGCCGAGGACGGCGTCGTGTACGCCGAGGTGCGTTACGCCCCCGAACAGCACCTGGAGGGCGGGCTCACCCTCGAAGAGGTCGTGGAGGCCGTCAACGAGGGCTTCCGCGAGGGCGAGCGGCGGGCCAGGGCCGCCGGCCACCGCATCCGGGTCGGCGCCCTCCTGACCGCCATGCGGCACGCCGCCCGTGCCCTGGAGATCGCCGAACTCGCCAACCGCTACCGCGACTCCGGCGTCGTCGGCTTCGACATCGCCGGCGCCGAGGCCGGCTACCCGCCCACCCGGCACCTCGACGCCTTCGAGTACCTCAAGCGGGAGAACAACCACTTCACGATCCACGCCGGCGAGGCCTTCGGGCTGCCGTCCATCTGGCAGGCGCTCCAGTGGTGCGGCGCCGACCGGCTCGGCCACGGCGTCCGGATCATCGACGACATCGAGGTCGCCGACGACGGTTCCGTCCGCCTCGGCCGCCTCGCGGCCTACGTCCGCGACAAGCGCGTCCCGCTGGAGATGTGCCCCTCCTCCAACCTCCAGACCGGCGCCGCCGCCTCGTTCGCCGAGCACCCCATCGGTCTGCTCCGCACGCTCCACTTCCGGACCACGGTCAACACCGACAACCGGCTGATGAGCGGGACGAGCATGAGCCGGGAATTCGAGCTGCTGATCGAGGCATTCGACTACACGCTCGACGACATGCAGTGGTTCACGGTCAATGCGATGAAATCAGCGTTCATTCCTTTCGATGAACGACTCGCCATGATCAATGAGGTGATCAAGCCCGGATATGCCGAGCTGAAGTCCGAATGGCTGTTCCAGCAGACCGCCACGACCAGCGAGTCTTCCCGTACGACGGACTGAAAAGCGTCCCGTGAAGGGGGCGGGGGCGGCCGGGTCGAGACGACACCCGGCCGCTTTCCGGTGTTTGCGAAGGCGACGTTCGCTGGTTAGGTTGCAGAGCCGCCCTCGATTCCCAGGATTTCCCCTCCCGGCTTTTCCCCGAAGCCCCCGGATTCCCCAAGGAAGATTTTTGATGAAGCAGTCTGCCGCCAAGAAGCTCGGTGTCGCCGCTCTCGGTGCCGCTTTCGCCGCCGCCGCCGCCGGCACGGCCTCCGCAGCACCGTCCCTGCCGCTCGACGCCGACGCGCTGGGCACGGTGACCCAGGCCGTCCCGCTCGGTGACGGCCTCACCACGCTCCCCGACGGCGCCGGCGAGTCCCTCGGTGCCGGCCAGGGCGCCCTCGGCCAGGGAGTCGACCAGGGCGTGAAGACCCTCCCGGCCGCCGCGGGCCAGGCCACCCAGAACCTCCCGCTCGACGCCGCCTCCGGCGGCCTCGGCGCCACCCCGCTCGGCGGCCTCCTCGGCGGCCTGCCCATCGGTGGCCTCGCCGGCGGCCTGCCGCTCGGCTGACACCCGCCGCACACGCCGAAGGGGC
>NZ_JBEXSZ010000236.1:0-7904 GCF_040613865.1 Streptomyces sp. NPDC006197
GTCCCCGGGCCGCGCTGCCCGCCCGTGACGGTGCCCCGTCCTCCGGCGGCCCGCAGGGCGCGCCGCAGTCCCGCACCCCGCAGCCGCAGAACGCCCAGCTGGAGCAGACCGGCCGGCTGCCGCAGGTCCCGCAGACTCCCCAGTCGCCCGACGCGCTGCGTCCGGGCCCCGGTGGGGGCGGCCTCATCGGCGGCGCCGCGAGCGCCATCCCGTCCCGTACGGACGTGTGGGGCAACCAGTCCGGCCCGCAGGCACCGCAGCAGCAGTCGCAGCAGCAGGGCAACCAGCAGGGCGGGTACGACTTCCCGCGCGCCGAACTGCCCGGCGGCAACCCGCAGGCGCAGCAGCAGCGCCCGCAGGCCGCGAGCTGGGGCAACGACCCGCAGCAGCCGGTCCGGCGCCCGCAGCAGGAGATGTCCCCGCTGGACGCCCCGCGCGGTCACGAGGAGCCGGAGTCGGCGGGCCTGTTCGGGTCCCCGGCGGCTCCGCAGGGTCCCGGTTCCACGGGCCAGTTCCCGCAGCCGGACTTCGGTGCCCCGCAGCAGGCCCAGCAGCCGCAGCAGTTCTCGCAGCAGCAGGCCCCGCAGGCCTACCAGGGCGGTGCGCAGGACCCGGCGTCGACGGCGCAGTTCCCGCGCCCCGACTTCGGTGCTCCGCAGGGTCCCGGCTCCACCGGCCAGTTCCCGCAGCCGGACTTCGGCGCCCCGCAGCAGCAGCCGCAGGCCCAGCAGCCCCAGGCGTACCAGGGCGGTCAGCAGCAGCAGTTCGGCCGGCGGCCCTTCGTGCCGCAGGCCCAGCAGCAGGCTCCGCAGGCCCAGCCCCCGGCGCCGCGCCAGCGGGGCGGCGACGACTTCGGTGCCCCGCGTCCGGCCGAGCCGGCCGGCCGGCAGCCGCAGCAGCCGCAGCTCCAGCAGCCGCGCCGTCCGGAGGCCCTGCCGCCGGCCGGTGGCGCGGGTGAGGGTCGTGTCCCGCTGAACGACCCGCTGGAGGGCAACTGGTACGCCCAGCAGCAGGCGAGGCAGGCGGATCTGACGCAGACGACGCAGACCCCGGTCGTGTCGCAGCCGTCCGCTCCGGCGCCCCGTCCGGCCGGCGACCCGGCCGGCGACGGCGGCCGCCAGAACGGCGGGGCCGCCTGGCGGACCTCGCCCAACGACGAGCTGGTGCGCCAGGCGGAGCGGGTGCGCAAGCCCGCGGCCGGCGGCGTCACCACCTCCGGCCTTCCGCGCCGTGTGCCGAAGGCCAACCTCGTACCCGGGACCGCACAGGAGCAGGCCCACACGGCCGGCCCCCAGGTCTCGCGTGCACCCGACGACGTCCGCGGCCGGCTCACCAATCTGCGCCGCGGCATCCAGCAGGGCCGCCAGGCCGGCAACTCGACCACGGGTAGCCACCACCTCGGTCCGAACCATCAGCAGGAGCGTTAGTTGAACGCGATGAGCCAGGCGGCGCAGAATCTGAACTGGTTGATCACCAACTTCGTGGACAACACCCCCGGGGTGTCCCACACGGTGGTGGTCTCCGCCGACGGACTCCTGCTGGCCATGTCCGAAGGATTCCCCCGTGACCGCGCCGACCAGCTGGCGGCGGTCGCATCCGGACTGACCTCGCTGACCGCGGGCGCGTCCCGGATCTTCGAGGGCGGTCCCGTGGCACAGACCGTGGTGGAGATGGAGCGCGGCTTCCTCTTCCTGATGTCCGTCTCGGACGGCTCCTCGCTGGCCGTGCTCGCTCACCCCGAGTGCGACATCGGCCTCGTGGGCTACGAGATGGCGCTGCTGGTCGACCGGGCCGGCAGCGTCCTCACCCCGGATCTCCGTGCGGAGCTCCAGGGCAGTCTGCTCCACTAGGTCACGCACGGCGGACGGGCCCCACTCCCGTCCGCATCGACCGACACGCAGGGCGGTACGCCCCTCCGTACCGTTCTGGGCACTGTTCATCGTCCGGCCGCCCCACCCGGCCCCCCACCGGCCCCATCAGACGGCAGAAGTCTTGCTGTCACGCCCGGAGGATTCATGACCCCGCCCCCCGCCTCTCACGATCCGTACGGCGCCTCAGTCGACGAGTACGGACATGAGGGCGACCAGCCGCTGGTGCGTCCGTACGCGATGACCGGCGGTCGGACCCGGCCGCGCTACCAGCTCGCCATCGAGGCGCTGGTCAGCACCACGGCCGACCCGGCACACTTCGCCACGCTCCTTCCGGAGCACCAGCGGATCTGCCACCTCTGCTTCGAGGTCAAGTCGGTGGCCGAGGTGTCGGCCCTCCTGTCGATGCCGCTCGGCGTCGCCCGGATCCTCGTGGCCGACCTGGCGGAGGCCGGCATGGTGGCGATCCACCAGCCGGGCAACGGAGAGACCGGCGGCACGCCGGACGTGACACTGCTCGAAAGGGTGCTCAGTGGACTTCGCAAGCTCTAGCGGCGGCGCGGCCAGATCGACCACCAGCGCGAAGATCGTGGTGGCGGGCGGCTTCGGCGTGGGTAAGACCACGTTCGTCGGCGCCGTCTCGGAGATCAACCCGCTGCGTACCGAAGCCGTCATGACCTCCGCGTCGGCCGGCATCGACGATCTGACGCACACCGGTGGCAAGACGACGACGACCGTCGCCATGGACTTCGGCCGCATCACCCTCGACCAGGACCTGATCCTGTACCTCTTCGGTACTCCTGGTCAGGACCGCTTCTGGTTCATGTGGGACGACCTCGTCCGCGGCGCCATCGGCGCCGTCGTCCTGGTCGACACCCGCCGCCTCGCCGACTGCTTCCCCGCCGTCGACTACTTCGAGAACTCGGGCCTGCCCTTCGTCATCGCCCTCAACGGCTTCGACGGCAACCAGCCCTACCAGCCCGAAGAAGTCCGCGAGGCCCTCCAGATCGGCCCCGACACCCCCATCATCACCACCGACGCCCGCCACCGCGCCGACGCCAAGAGCGCGCTCATCACCCTGGTCGAGCACGCCCTCATGGCACGCCTCAAGTAGAGGGACCGGTCAGGGCAGTTGTCATATGCCGCTGCCAGGGGCGGTCTGTGTCCTTCGACACGGCCGTCCCCGAGTTCATAACGTTTCGACAGAGAATTGGGGCGCCCCGGACACCCGATGCATCCGACCGGTGTCACTGCGCTCACATGAGCCCCGCCATTTGGCGGGGCTCGCTCTTTATGCCCGTTTTATGCGAGGCCTGGACCACTGAAAGGGGCCGCTTCCCACTGTTTGGAAGGGACACCCTTCACGTGCTGCAATTCATGAACTCCCGAGTAGTACGGCCCTGAACGAAACACCGGCACAACGTAGGTGCCGACGCCGAGAGGTTGTTGGTCGAGTGAGGCGAAGCAAGGAAAGCTCCGCGGAGCAGGAGACGCGGGGCAACTTCACGCCGCCGTCGCGTACGGCGATGTCGCCCGCGGACGTGCCCGTGACGCCGCCCCCCGTGGAGGCTCCCAAGGGCAGCTCCAGCAAGCTCTCGCCCCGCAACTGGCGGGTGCCCACCCGACTGAACGCGATCCTCTGCATACCCGTGCTCGTCGGCCTCGTCATGGGCGGCTTCCAGGTCAAGGTGGCCATCGACACCTGGCAGGAGGCGCAGGACGCCGAGAAGACGGCGCTCATCGTGCGCGCCGCCTCGGAGTACAGCACCGCCCTGCTCAACGAGCGTGACCTCACCGCCGGCCCCCTGCTGGCCGCGAAGACCCCCGAGGACCGCAAGGTCGACGAGGTCACCCAGGCGTACGCCGCGACCGACTCCGCCAAGGCCAAGTTCGACGAGGCCGTCAAGAACATGCCGTCGGGCCAGGGCCTGGAGCGCCGTCTGCGGCTGTTCCAGGACGAGGAGCCGAAGCTGGAGACGCTGCGCAAGGCCGCGTACACCCGCTCCCTCGACCCGGTGAACACCCAGCTCGGCTACACGAGC
This sequence comes from Streptomyces sp. NPDC006197, assembly GCF_040613865.1. Lineage (NCBI taxonomy): Bacteria > Bacillati > Actinomycetota > Actinomycetes > Kitasatosporales > Streptomycetaceae > Streptomyces > Streptomyces sp. NPDC006197. Next base: position 3,911 of record NZ_JBEXSZ010000236.1, read on the forward strand.
GTGCAGCACTACCTGATGGAGTTCTCCAACGAGCTCGGTCTGGGCACCGGCAACATCACCAGCTACGGCCGCACCGTCTACGCGATCCAGCTCTCGAAGGGCGCGGAGTCCCTCCAGCGCTCCATCGGCACCCAGCTCCTGGTCCGGCCCAGCCACGACGAGGCCGTCTTCGCCCAGCAGTCCGTGGCGTTCAACTCGTACAACTACCTGGAGCAGATCGCCCTCGGCGAGTTCAACTCCGGCGGTCTGCCCGAGGACGTCGACCTCCTCAAGAAGGTCATGGCCGGCAAGGCAGCCGAGGGCGAGAAGCGGATGACCGCGGCCGGCATCGAGCTCCCCAAGGGCAAGGACGGCTCCGTCTACTCCGGCGTCGCCTCCCAGATCGGCACCGCCAAGGGCGCCGACGGCATCAAGGAGCTGAAGGGCAAGGGCATCACGCCCGAGACCTGGATGGCCGTCGCCACCGCCAAGTTCGACGGCTACAGCGAGGTCGAGAAGACCCTCGTCGACAAGGCCGTGACCGAGGCCGCCGACATCTCCGACGAGGCCAAGACGGACGCCTGGGTCAACGGCGGCATCGTCGTCGTCGCCCTGCTCGCCGCCTTCATCCTGGCCGGGATGATGGCCCGCCAGATGAGCCGCTCGATGCGCGAGCTGCGGAACGCCGCCTTCGGCATCGCCGAGCAGCGCCTGCCGATGCTGGTCGACCAGCTCTCCCGCACGGAGCCGGGCCGGGTCGACACCCGCGTCCAGCCCATCCCGATCGACTCGCAGGACGAGATCGGCGAGGTCGCCCGCGCCTTCGACCAGGTCCACCGCGAGGCCGTCCGGCTCGCCGCCGAGCAGGCCATGCTCCGCGGCAACGTCAACGCGATCTTCACGAACCTCTCGCGCCGCAACCAGTCGCTGATCGAGGGCCAGCTGACCCTCATCACCGACCTGGAGAACAACGAGGCCGACCCGGACCAGCTGGAGAACCTCTTCAAGCTGGACCACCTGGCCACCCGTATGCGCCGCAACGGCGAGAACCTCCTCGTCCTCGCCGGCGAGGAGCCGGGCCGCCGCTGGGACCAGCCGGTCCCGCTGGTCGACGTCATGCGCGCCGCCTCCTCCGAGGTGGAGCAGTACGAGCGCATCGAGCTGGCGGGCGTCCCGGAGGCCGAGATCCACGGCCAGGCCGTGACCGACCTCGTGCACCTGCTCGCCGAGCTCCTGGAGAACGCCACCACGTTCTCCTCCCCCCAGACCAAGGTCCGCGTCACCGCGACCCGTCTGCCCGACGGCCGCGTGATGGTCGAGATCCACGACAAGGGCATCGGCCTCACCGCCGAGGACTTCGCGGACATCAACCACAAGCTGGCCAACCCGCCGACCGTGGACGCCGCCGTCTCGCAGCGCATGGGCCTCTTCGTGGTCGGCCGGCTCGCCGACCGGCACGGCATCCGGGTCCAGCTCCGCCCCTCGGGCGAGCAGGCCGGGACGACCTCGCTGATCATGCTGCCGGACGCGATCACGCACGGCGGTGGCGGCGAGCAGCCGCTCCAGGACGACTTCACCGTCTCGCAGATCATTCCGCAGCAGCAACAGCAGAACGCCTTCGAGAGCTCCGCGCCGCAGCCGATGCTCACCGCGGCCGACCTCGGCTTCGACGACTCGCGCTACGAGCAGCCGGCCGAGGAGGAGCGCCAGCTCGACCCGGTCAACCGCTCGCTCCAGCGCGAGGGGCGGCGTGCCGCCCTGGAGGCCCAGGCGCAGGGCGGCGACCGTCCGCTCTTCCGCGACGAGACGGAGCCGGCGGAGCAGTACGGCCAGGCCCAGGAGTTCGACCAGGGTCAGGAGTACGGGCAGCAGCAGGCCCAGGAGTACCCGACGGAGCAGTACCCGGCGCAGGAGTACGGCCAGGAGTACGCGGCCGGCTACCCGCAGCAGGACGGCTTCCAGCAGCAGGAGGGCTACCCGCAGCAGGAGGGCTACGCCTACCCGCAGCAGGGTTACGAGGCGTACCCGCAGCAGGGCTATGCGGAAGCCTCGTACGAGACCCCGGGAACCGAACACCAGCAGTACGGCAATGCGTTCGATCACCAGCCCCATCAGGCAGAGTGGCCTGATCAGAACGCTTACCAGGGCGGCTACGGACAGGATTTCGGAGCGGAACCGGAATCTGCTCCGAGCGCTCCCGAACAGGCCCCCGAGCGCGTAGGCTTCGACCGTCCGGGCCCGACCGCGAGTCCCGCCCCGGACGCCGGACACGCGCTGACCGACGCCGGTCTGCCGCGCCGCGGCAGCGTCGCCCCGCAGACGCAGCAGGTGCCGCAGCAGGCGCCGCAGCAGCCGAAGCCCGCGCAGCCGGTGCAGCAGCAGGACGCAGCCGACGGCTCCGACGAATGGCGCTCGACCAACGACGAGCGCTGGCAGCGGGCCGGAAAGCTCAAGGACCCCAAGGCGGGCGGGGTCACCTCGTCCGGTCTCCCCCGCCGGGTCCCGAAGGCCAACCTGGTCGAGGGGACGGCTGAGCAGACCCCGCAGGGCGGCCCCCAGGTCTCCCGCGCACCCGAGGACGTACGGGGCAGGTTGAGCAACCTGCGCCGGGGCGTCCAGCAGGGGCGCAGCGCGGGAACGGACACGAACGGATCGGGCCTCGGCCCGGGCAGTACCTACAACCAGGAGCGTTAGTGTGAGCATGAGCCAGGCGGCGCAGAATCTGAACTGGTTGATCACCAACTTCGTGGACAACACCCCCGGGGTGTCCCACACGGTGGTGGTCTCCGCCGACGGACTCCTGCTGGCGATGTCCGAGGGGTTCCCCCGTGACCGCGCCGACCAGCTGGCGGCCGTCGCTTCCGGACTGACCTCGCTGACCGCGGGCGCGTCCCGGATCTTCGAGGGCGGTGCGGTCAACCAGACCGTGGTGGAGATGGAGCGCGGCTTCCTCTTCATCATGTCGATCTCGGACGGCTCCTCGCTGGCCGTGCTCGCCCACCCGGAGGCCGACATCGGTCTCGTGGGCTACGAGATGGCTCTGCTCGTGGACCGCGCGGGCACGGTTCTGACTCCCGACCTCCGGGCGGAGCTTCAGGGAAGTCTTCTCAACTAACAGACAGACAGTGCGTTTCACGTCACCGCACCGTAAGGTGCGGTGGCGCGGTTCAAGGGACATGGACCGCGAGGCAGTCGGAGGAGGAGACGTGGGTACACCGCCGGGCGCGAGCCCCTACAACGGTTATGACGCGCACCAGGCGCCCCTGGGGGACACCGCGCAGAACAACCGGTTCAACTTTCCCTCCGCCCCGAGCAGACAGGGCGTGTCGCAGCCCTACGCGCAGCCTCAGGTCCCGTCGGCCGCGGGTTCGCCGTCCACCTCGCGCGGCGCCGCGGGCGGTTCCGGCGGGCACAACCCGCTGGTGCGTCCGTACGCCATGACCGGTGGCCGGACCCGGCCGCGCTACCAGCTCGCCATCGAGGCGCTGGTCAGTACGACGGCCGACCCCGCCCGGCTGCAGGGGCAGCTGCCCGAGCACCAGCGGATCTGCCGGCTCTGCTTCGAGATCAAGTCGGTCGCGGAGATCTCGGCCCTCCTCTCCATTCCCCTCGGCGTCGCCCGAATCCTCGTCGCCGACCTGGCCGAGGCCGGACTCGTCGCCATCCACCAGCCCGGCGGCGACGAGGCCGCCGGCGGCCAGCCAGACGTGACACTGCTCGAAAGGGTGCTCAGTGGACTTCGCAAGCTCTAGCGGCGGCGCGGCCCGTTCAACCACCAGCGCGAAGATCGTGGTGGCGGGCGGCTTCGGCGTGGGTAAGACCACGTTCGTCGGCGCCGTCTCGGAGATCAACCCGCTGCGTACCGAAGCCGTCATGACCTCCGCTTCCGCGGGCATCGACGACCTCACCCACACCGGCGACAAGACGACGACGACCGTCGCCATGGACTTCGGCCGCATCACCCTCGACCAGGACCTGATCCTGTACCTCTTCGGTACTCCTGGTCAGGACCGCT
>NZ_JBEXSZ010000237.1:0-7786 GCF_040613865.1 Streptomyces sp. NPDC006197
TGGCGCCCTTCGTGCTGCGGCTGCGCCGCACCGACCGGCTGCGGTTAAGCGATCTGGAGGGCGAGGAGCTCGTCCTCGTACCCGATCCGGATCCGACCCCCGCGGCCGAACTCTGCGAGGTGCGGTCCGGCGGGGCACTGGCCGAGGTGCTGCGCGGGGTGCGGCCGGTCTTCGGCGACTCCACGGCCGCCAAGGCCGCGCTGGCCGAGCTGCTCGGCCCCGAGCACCCGCTGCCCGGCGGGCTGCGCGCGGTCCTCGCGCCGCTGCGCGGCCGACGGCGGGTGATCGGCGCCGCCGTGTTCCTGCGCCGCCCCGAGCGGGCCGGCTTCGAGCCGAACGACCTGCTCGTCGCGGCGCAGTTGGCCACGCACACCGCGCTCGGCATCGACAAGGCCGTGCTGTACGGCCGCGAGGCGTACATCGCGGACGAGCTCCAGCGGACGATGCTGCCGGACTCGCTGCCGCAGCCGACCGGCGTCAAGCTGGCCTCGCGCTATCTGCCGGCGGCCGAGACGGCCAGGGTCGGCGGCGACTGGTACGACGCGATCCCGCTGCCCGGCAGCAGGGTCGCCCTCGTCGTCGGCGACGTCATGGGCCACTCCATGACCTCGGCGGCGATCATGGGCCAGCTGCGCACGACCGCGCAGACCCTGGCCGGTCTCGACCTGCCCCCGCAGGAGGTCCTGCACCACCTGGACGAGCAGGCGCAGCGGCTCGGCGAGAACCGCATGGCGACCTGCATGTACGCGGTGTACGACCCGGTCTCGCACCGGATCACCGTGGCCAACGCGGGCCATCCGCCGCCGATACTGCTCCACCTGGGCGGCCGCGCCGAGGTGCTGCGGGTGCCGCCCGGCGCCCCCATCGGGGTCGGCGGGGTGGACTTCGAGGCGGTCGAGCTGGACGCCCCGGCCGGGGCCACGCTGCTGCTCTACACGGACGGCCTCGTCGAGTCCCGGCTGCGGGACGTGTGGACCGGGATCGAGCAGCTGCGGGAGCGCCTCGCGGCGACCGCGCAGCTGACGGGCCCGGACCACTCGCCGCCCCTGGAGGCGCTCTGCGACGACGTCCTCGACATGCTGGGCCCGGGCGACCGGGACGACGACATCGCGCTGCTCGCGGCCCGCTTCGACGGGATCGCGCCGAGCGACGTGGCGTACTGGTTCCTGGAGCCGGAGGACGCGGCCCCGGGGCGGGCCCGGCGGCTCGCCCGGCGGGCGCTCGCCCGCTGGGACCTGGAGGAGCTGACGGACTCGGTCGAGCTGCTGGTCAGCGAGGTCGTGACGAACGCCGTGCGGTACGCGGAGCGGCCGGTGACCCTGCGGCTGCTGCGGACGGACGTGCTGCGCTGCGAGGTCGGCGACGACTCCCCGCAGCTGCCCCGGCAGCGGCGGGCGCGCGACACGGACGAGGGCGGGCGCGGCCTGTTCCTGGTGAACCGGCTGGCCCGGCGCTGGGGGGCGACGCGCCTTTCGGGCGGCAAGGTGGTCTGGTTCGAGCTGGCGACCCGTACCTGAGCCCCTCCGCCCCCGCCCCGTACGACCGCCGTACGACCGAAGGCCGGACCCCGTACAAGGGTCCGGCCTTCGGTCGTACGGCTTTGGGCCGTGTCGTCAGCGGGGCGGGCGGGTGGTGCTGTTCACGCCCGGGTCGCCGCCGACGTCCGGCGGCTGGATCGAGGTCGGCGGGTCCGTCGGCTCCTCGGTCACCGTCGGCTCCTGGGTGGGCTCCGGCGGCGTGGTGATGGGGTCGTTCGTCGGCTGCGGCGGCGTGGTGGCCGTCGAGGTCGGCGGGGCCGTCGGGTTCGGGGAGGCCGTGGTCGGCTCGTCGGTCGGCTCCTCCGTCTCCGGCGCCTCGGTGGTCGAGGTGGGCTCCGGCAGCGTGCCGTCCGGGGCGGCGCCGTCGGTCTCCAGGTCGAAGGTGGCGTCCGAGCCGCCGTTCAGCGCGCGCTCGGTGTAGTCGCCCCAGATCTGGGCGGGCGTGCGGCCGCCGTTGGCGCGGCCCCGGTTGATGGTGTCGGTGAGGGTGACCTGGTTGCCCTTGGCGTCCTCGCCGAAGAGGCCGACGGCGGTGACGAGTTCGGGGGTGTAGCCGACGAACCAGGCGGAGCGGTTGTTCTCGGAGGTGCCGGTCTTGCCGGCGGCCTCGTAGTCGCCGGCGGCGCGGAAGCCGGAGCCGTTCTGCACGACGCCCGTCATGGCCTGGGTGGCGGTGTCGGCGGCCTCGCGGCTGATGACCTGCTCGCCGATCGCCTCGGTGCCCTTGACCGTGCGCTCCTTGTGCTCGGCGGTCTTCACGAGGGTCGGGGTGACCTTCTTGCCGTGGTTGTCGAGCGTGGCGTAGACGCCGGCCATGTCCATGGTGGAGGCGCCCATGGTGCCGAGGGAGATGGCGGGGGTCTCGGGGAAGCCCGCGCCGTCCTTCATGCCGAGGGCGAGGGCGGTCTTCTTGGCCTTGGCCGGGGTGACGTCGACGATCATCTGGGCGTAGACCGAGTTGATCGAGCTGTTGGTGGCCTTCTGGACGGTGACGGGGCCGTAGTTGTGGTCGTCCTCGTTCTCCGGCGCGAAGTCGATGGGGCTGCCGACGACCGGCCTCTTGCTGGTGCCGTCGTAGATGGTGCCGAGGCCGATCTCCCGCCCGTCCTGGGTGAGCGCGTGGTTGTCTATGGCGGAGGCGAGGACGATCGGCTTGAAGGTGGAGGCGGGCTGGTAGTCGCGGCGGGTCGCGTTGGACATCCAGTGCTCGGTGGCGCCGATGCCGCCGTACATCGCGACGACCGCGCCGGTCTTCGGGTCGACGGAGGTGGCGCCGGCCTGGACGGTCGCCTGCTTCTCGTCGCCCTTGCGGTCGAGCTTGTCCTCCAGCTGCTTGTCGACCGCCTTGACGAGGTCCTTCTGCTTCTTCTCGTCGATGTTGAGGGTGATCGTCCAGCCGCCGGCCTTGATGTCCTCCTCGCTGACGCCCTGCCGCATCAGCTCCTGGTTGGCGGCCTCGATGATGTAGCCGGTCTGGCCCTCCATGCCGGGGGCGGGCTTGGGCTTCTGCGGGACGGGGAACTTCATGCCGGCGCGCTCGGAGGCGCTGAGCCAGCCCTCGCCGACCATGTTGTCGAGGACGTAGTTCCAGCGCTCCTCGACGAGCTTGCGGCCGGTGGGGCTCGCGGAGGTCCAGTCGTACTGGTTGGGTGCCTGGAGCAGCGAGGCGAGGTAGGCGCCCTGCGCGGTGGTGAGCTTGGTGGCGTCGACGCCGTAGTACGAGCGGGCGGCGGCCTGGATGCCGTAGGCGGAGCGGCCGTAGTAGCTGGTGTTCATGTACCCGGCGAGGATGTCGCTCTTGCTCATCTTCTGGTCGACCTTGATGGCGATGACCATTTCCTTGAGCTTGCGCGTGGCCGTCTGGTCCTGGCTCAGGAAGTAGTTCTTGACGTACTGCTGGGTGATGGTCGAGCCGCCCTGCTTGCCCTTGCCGGTGACGGTGTTCCAGGCGGCACGGGTGGTGCCCATGATGTCGACGCCGTGGTCCTTGTAGAAGGTCTTGTTCTCGGCGGCGACGAACGCCTTCTGCACCTGCAGGGGGATCTTCTCGAGGCCGACGATCTCACGGTTGATCTTGCCGGTGCGGCCGATGACCTTGCCGTTGGAGTACTTGTAGATGTTGCTCTGCATCGTCGCCTCGGCGTTGGCCGACGGCACCGGGACCAGCAGGTAGACGACGTAGAGGGCCCCCATGCCGAGCAGGCAGAACACGATGAAGGTGCCCAGGAGCCTCTTCCAGGTGAAGAGGCGGCGTATGCCGCGCTTCTTCGCCTTTCCCTTGTCCGGTCGGCCCATGTGTCCAGTCGCTCCGCTCGTCTTGTGTCCGGCGCCCTCGGCGCTGAGCCCGCCCGCATCGGATCAGCTCAGCAAGCTAACACCGACGAGGCGGACAAAGGACAACCGATCACGTCTTTTCCGGACGTGAGAATCAGCACCCACGCCCAGAGGAACCGACGCCCGAGCGGACCGGATGGTTGCGTGAGGGACCGGCTCCACTTGGGCGCCCCTTGCGGCAGCCCGTCTATACATCGTGGGTATACACCCCGTGTACAGTGAGGGGCATGTCCATCGGTCACACCCTCCTCGGGCTCCTGGAGTCCGGACCGCGCCACGGCTACGACCTCAAGCGCGCCTTCGACGAGAAGTTCGGCCAGGACCGGCCGCTCCACTACGGCCAGGTCTACTCGACCATGTCCCGGCTCCTGAAGAACGGCCTGGTCGTCGTCGACGGCATCGAGGCCGGCGGCGGCCCCGAGCGGAAGCGGTACGCCATCACCGAGGCGGGCATCACCGATGTCGCCCAGTGGCTCGCCACCCCCGAGAAGCCCGAGCCGTACCTCCAGTCCACGCTCTACACCAAGGTCGTCCTGGCCCTGCTCACCGGCCGCGGGGCCGCGGAGATCCTCGACACCCAGCGCGCCGAGCACCTGCGCCTGATGCGCGAGCTCACCCGGCGCAAGCGCGACGGCGACCTCGCCGACCAGCTCATCTGCGACCACGCCCTCTTCCACCTCGAAGCGGACCTGCGCTGGCTGGAACTGACCGCCGCCCGTCTCGACGCGCTCGCCGAGGAGATCCGCCGATGAGCTCCACCCCGCTGCTGCGCGCCACCGGCCTGGACAAGGCCTACGGCCCGACCCCGGCGCTCGCCGGCGCCGACTTCGCCCTGCGGGCCGGCGAGGTCGTCGCCGTCATGGGCCCCTCCGGCTCCGGCAAGTCCACGCTCCTCCACTGCCTGGCCGGAATCGTGCGCCCCGACGCCGGCACCATCACCTACGACGGACGCGAACTCACCGCGCTCTCCGACGGCGCGCGCAGCTCCCTGCGCCGCACCGACTTCGGCTTCGTCTTCCAGTTCGGCCAGCTCGTCCCCGAACTGACCTGCGTCGAGAACGTCGCCCTCCCGCTCCGCCTGAACGGCGAGAAGCGGAAGACCGCCGAGGCCAGGGCCGCCGAGTGGCTCGCCCGCCTGGAGGTCGACACCGTCGCGGGCAAGCGCCCCGGCGAGATATCCGGCGGCCAGGGCCAGCGCGTCGCCGTCGCCCGCGCGCTCGTCACCGCCCCGCGCGTGATCTTCGCCGACGAGCCGACCGGCGCGCTCGACTCCCTCAACGGCGAGCTGGTCATGCGGCTCCTCACCGACGCCTCCCGGGACACCGGCGCCGCCGTCGTCCTCGTCACCCACGAGGCCCGGGTCGCCGCCTACTCGGACCGCGAGGTCGTCGTACGGGACGGCTCGGTACGGGACGCGGAGTGGGCCGCATGAGCCTCGGCACCTGGACCCGCGACCTGACGCTCGGCGCCCGGTTCGCGGTCGCCGGCGGCCGCTCCGGTCTGCTCCGCACCCTGCTGACCGCCACCGGCGTCGGCTTCGGCGTGGCCCTGCTGCTGCTCGCCGCCTCCTTCCCGAACATGCTCTTCCAGCGGGAGGTGCGGGAGTCGGTCCGCGCCGTCGACGGCAGCGAGCAGGTCACCTCGCCCCGCCCCGACTCCTTCCTCCACCTCGGCCGGACCACGGTCTACCGGGACGACGTCATCAGCGGACTGCTGCTGCGCCCCGAGGGCGACGCGCCCCCGCTCCCGCCGGGCGCGGACAGGTTCCCCGGGACCGGCGAGATGCTGGTTTCCCCCGCGCTCGGGAAACTGCTCGACTCCCCCGAGGGCGCGCTGCTCAAGGAGCGGCTCCCCTACCGGGCCGTCGGGACGATCGGACCGGCCGGACTCATCGGCCCGGCCGAGCTGCGGTACGTCGCCCACGTCGACTTCCTGGACGCGGAGAACCTCGACGGGCGCGGCACGCGCTACGGCTGGTCGGTGCCCGAGGAACCGATGAACGCGTTCCTGATCCTCCTCGTCGTCGTCGCCTGCGTCGTCCTGCTCCTGCCGGTGCTCGTCTTCGTCGCGACCGCCGTCCGCTTCGGCGGCGAGCAGCGCGACCGGCGGCTCGCGGCGCTCCGGCTGATCGGCGCGGACACCGCCATGACCCGGCGGATCGCGGCCGGCGAGTCCCTCGCGGGCGCGCTGCTCGGGCTCCTCGTGGGGATCGGACTCTTCGCGGCGGCCCGGCAGTTCGCGGGCGCCTTCACCATCTGGGACGTCAACGCCTATCCCGGCGACGTGGTGCCGATGCCGGCCCTCGCCGTGCTCGTCCTCGCCGTCGTCCCGGTCGCCTCGGTCCTGGTCACCCTCTTCGCCCTGCGCGGAGTGGCGATCGAACCGCTGGGCGTCGTGCGGACCTCCACCCCGAGGCGCCGCCGTCTGTGGTGGCGGCTGCTGCTCCTCGCGGCCGGCGTCGCCTTCCTCGTCCCGCTCATCGGCGACGTCCAGGTGACCGATGCCGGCATCGACACCGTGGGCGTCGTGACCGGCATGACGCTCGCGCTGATCGGCCTCACCACGCTCCTGCCGTGGCTCGTCGAAGCGGGCGTCAAGCGGCTGCACGCCGGGCCGGTGGCCTGGCAGCTCGCGGTCCGCAGGCTCCAGTTGAGCAGCGGCACGGCGGCCCGCGCGGTCAGCGGCATCGTCGTCGCGGCGACCGGGGCGATCGCGCTCCAGATGCTCTTCCAGGCGATGGAGAACGACTTCACCCGGTTCAGCGGCGAGGACACCTCCCGCGCCCAGATCGCGATCGGCGCCGACGCGAGGAACGCCGACGAGGCCCGCGGGATGATCGACCGCTTCCGGCGGACCGAGGGCGTCACCGGCGTGATCGGCACCGTCGAGTCCTACGTGTGGCGGCCCGGACCCCTGAAGGAGGGCGAGGAGTTCGCCCCGCAGGCCTCGCTCAGGGTCGGCGACTGCGCCTCCCTGAGGGAGTACGCCACGCTTCCCTCCTGCACGGACGGCGACGTCTTCGTCTTCCTCGCGCACGGCGCCCAGGGCAACCCGCCCGACGACCGCGTCACCAGCGCCGCCCGGCCCGGCGCCACCGTCGCCCTGCGCGACCCGCATCCGCACCCGAGCGCGCCGAAGCCCCCGAAGGGCGCCCCGCTGCCGCAGTGGCGGATCCCCACGACGGCCCGGATCGTGGACTCCCGCCCCGACCCGACGGGCATGTACGAATACGGCGTCCTCGCCACCCCGTCGGCGATCGACACCGCCCTGCTCGACGAGCCCGACGCGCAGACCATGGTCCGGCTCGACCCGGCCGTGCCCGACGCCGCCGAGCACGTGCGGAACACGGCGGCGGCCATCGATCCGACGTCCTGGGTGCGCACCCTGAAGGACACCGAGCGGGACGCGGCGTTCTCCAGCGTCCGCACCGGCATCCTCGTCGGCTCCACCCTGACGATGCTGCTCGTGGCGGCCTCGCTGCTGGTGGCGACCCTGGAGCAGCTGCGGGACCGCAAGCGGCTGCTCTCCTCGCTGGTCGCCTTCGGCACCCGGCGCTCGACCCTGGGCTGGTCGGTGCTGTGGCAGACGGCGGTGCCGATCCTCCTCGGGCTCGTCCTCGCCGTGGCGGGCGGTCTCGGACTCGGCTTCGTGCTGCTGAAGACGGGTGGCCAGCAGGTCGCCGACTGGTGGGGCTTCCTGCCCGTCGTCGGGGTCGGCCTCGGACTGATCGCGGCCGTGACGCTGCTGAGCATGCCGGTGCTGTGGCGGCTGATGCGGGCGGACGGGCTGCGGACGGAGTAACCCGTCGACCGGATGTCCGAGGAGTACGGGGCGGGGCGGCGGCTCCTGACACCGGGGGGGGTCGGGTCCGAGGACCACTCCGACCAGGAGCCGGCGTAGAGGCCCGCGGGGAT
>NZ_JBEXSZ010000238.1:0-7510 GCF_040613865.1 Streptomyces sp. NPDC006197
GGGCGGAACGGGTGGGCACAACGGAACGGCGCCCCTTGCCGGGCCTAGGCTCCCGAGCCTGAACCCGCACCCCGTGCACAGCGCACTGGTGGTGCGGGTCCAGGCCCGGAAGGCGGAGCGCGCCCGCAGAGGCGCCGTCCCGTGTGCCCACCCGTCCCGCCCCTGCGGGACGATTGCCCACACGGAGGTGCGGGAAGGGCAGCGCCCGGCGCGGCCGCCCGCAGGGCGGGGTCCCGGCTCCGGCCCCGCCCCGCCCCGCAGGGACCCGTACCGTTGTCTCCCGTGACCCCCACCGGCCCCGCCACCACCACCGGCACCCCCTACGCCCGTCTCCGGGACCGGTTCCGCGCGCACCCCCTCGCCTTCGACGCGGTGATCGCCGCCGGTTCGCTCGTCGCGATGGTCGCCGGGTCCTTCACCGATCCGCACGGCAGCCCGGACGGGCCGACCTTCGGGGACCGCGCGCCCGACGTGTGGAGCGTGTTCGCCATGATCGCGGGGGCCGCCGCGCTGGTGATGCGCCGGCGCAAGCCCTTCGCGGTGCTCTCCTTCACCGTCGTGATCACCCTCCTGGAGCTGGTCGACGACGTCCGGCCCGCCCCGATCGCGATGAGCGCCGTCGTCGCGCTCTACACGGTCGCCTCCCGCACCGACCGGCCCACCACCTGGCGGGTCGGTCTCGCGACGATGGCGGTGCTCACCGCCGCCGCCATGGCCTTCGGCCCGACCCCCTGGTACGCGCAGGAGAACCTCGGCGTCTTCGCCTGGACCGGGATGGCGGCCGCGGCCGGGGACGCGGTCCGCAGCCGCCGGGCCTTCGTGGACGCCATCCGGGAGCGGGCCGAGCGGGCCGAGCGGACCCGCGAGGAGGAGGCCGGGCGGCGGGTCGCCGAGGAGCGGCTGCGGATCGCCCGCGACCTCCACGACGTCGTCGCCCACCACATCGCGCTGGTGAACGTGCAGGCCGGGGTCGCCGCGCATGTCATGGACAAGCGCCCCGACCAGGCCAAGGAGGCCCTCGCGCACGTCCGCGAGGCCAGCCGCTCCGCCCTGGACGAGCTGCGCGCCACCGTCGGCCTGCTGCGCCAGTCCGGCGACCCGGAGGCCCCCACCGAACCCGCCCCGGGCCTCGCCGTCCTCGACGGGCTGCTCGACAGCTTCCGCAAGGCCGGCCTCCCCGTCACCCTGGCCCGCGCCGACGAGGGCCTGACGCTGCCGGCGACCGTCGACCTCGCCGCGTACCGGATCGTGCAGGAGGCCCTGACCAATGTGCGCAAGCACGCGGGACCGGACGCGAAGGCCGAGGTGAGCGTCGTCCGGGTGGGCCGTACGGTCGAGATCACCGTCCTCGACGACGGCACGCCGCCGGCCGTCCCGCCCTCGGCCGCCGAGCAGCCCCCGGTCGGCGGCCACGGGCTGCTCGGCATGCGGGAGCGGGTCGGCGCGCTCGGCGGCACCCTCACCGCCGCGCCCCGCTACGGCGGCGGCTTCCGCGTGCAGGCGATACTGCCGGTGACGTCCCGCACGGGGGAGGACAGCACATGACGATCCGGGTACTGCTCGCCGACGACCAGGCCCTGCTCCGCAGCGCCTTCAAGGTCCTGGTGGACTCCGAGCCCGACATGGAAGTGGTCGGGGAGGCGCCCGACGGCGACGGGGCGGTCGCGCTGGCCCGCTCCACGCGGCCGGACGTGGTCCTGATGGACATCCGCATGCCGGGCACCGACGGCCTCGCCGCCACCCGGATGATCACGGCGGATCCCGAGCTGGCCGACGTACGGATCGTCATGCTGACCACCTTCGAGGTCGACGAGTACGTCGTGCAGTCGCTGCGCGCCGGCGCCTCCGGCTTCCTCGGCAAGGGCGCCGAGCCGGAGGAGCTCCTCGGCGCGATCCGGATCGCCCACGCCGGCGAGGCGCTGCTGTCCCCGGCCGCCACCAAGGGCCTGATCGCCTCCTTCCTCGCCCAGGGCCCGGCCGAGGACACCGCGGCCACGCCGGGCGGGGCCCGCACCGAGCGGCTCGCCGCGCTCACCGCCCGGGAGCGCGAGGTCCTCGTCCTCGTCGCGGGCGGCCTGTCGAACGACGAGATCGCCGAGCGGCTCGACGTCAGCCCGCTCACCGTGAAGACGCACGTCAACCGGACCATGGCCAAGCTCGGTGCCCGCGACCGGGCCCAGCTGGTGGTCACCGCCTACGAGTCCGGTCTCGTACGCCCCCGGGTGGAGTGAGCGCGTACTCCAGACGCGGTATGCGCGGCGTAAGGAAGTGGACCCGGGGGCCGAGGACTTCCGGCCGCGGATGGCAGATCGTATAGACGGGGGGCACCTCCGGCGGATCCAGCGGGTCGGGCCGGGGTCTTGGCTGCTCCCGCCTGTCGACGAGTACGCCACAGAAGAGAGACCCCATGTCCTGGCTGTCCAGATTCAGCCTCGCGCAACGGGCCCTGATCGGGCTGATGTCCATCGTCGCGATCGTGTTCGGGGCGATCGCGATCCCGCAGCTGAAGCAGCAACTGCTCCCCTCGATCGAGCTGCCCATGGTCTCGGTCCTCGCCCCCTACCAGGGCGCCTCTCCCGACGTGGTCGAGAAGCAGGTCGTCGAGCCGCTGGAGAACAACCTCAAGTCCGTCGACGGCCTCAAGTCGGTCACCTCCACCGCCTCCGAGGGCATGGCCGTCGTCATGGCCTCCTTCGACTACGGCGACGAGTCGACGAAGCAGCTCGTCGCCGACGTCCAGCAGGCCGTGAACCGGGCCCGCGCCCAGCTGCCCGACGCCGTCGACCCGCAGGTGATCGCCGGTTCGACGGACGACATGCCGACCGTCGTCCTCGCCGCCGCCTCGGACAAGGACCCGCAGGCACTCGCCGACCAGCTGGAGCGGAGCGTCGTGCCCGCCCTGGAGGACATCGAGGGCGTCGGCCAGGTCTCCGTCAGCGGCGTCCAGGACCTCCAGGTCTCCGTGACCCCGGACGAGCGGAAGCTCGCCGCGGCCGGACTCAACACGATGAAGCTCGCCGAGGCCCTGCGCTCCGGCGGTGCCACGATGCCGGCCGGCGCCTTCTCGGAGGCGGGCAAGTCCCGCACGATCCAGGTCGGCGGCGGCTACACCTCGCTGAAGCAGATCGAGGACCTGCGCATCCCCGCGGCCGTTCCCGGCAAGGGCAAGGCGGTCCGCCTCGGCGACGTCGCCACCGTGAAGCAGGAGGAGTCCCCGCGCACCTCCCTCACGCGGACGAACGGCAAGCCCACCCTCGCCGTGATGGCCACCATGGACAAGGACGGCAGCGCCGTCGCGATCTCCGACGCCGTCGAGGAGAAGCTGCCCGAGCTGCGCCGCGACCTCGGCGCCGGCGCCGAGCTGACCGTGGTCTCCGACCAGGGCCCGGCCGTCGCCAAGGCCGTCTCCGGTCTGACCACGGAGGGCGCGCTCGGCCTCGTCATGGCCGTCCTGGTCATCCTGGTCTTCCTCGCGTCGCTCCGCTCGACCCTGGTGACCGCGGTCTCCATCCCGCTCTCGGTGGTCCTCGCCCTCATCGTGCTGTGGACCCGTGACCTCTCGCTGAACATGCTCACGCTCGGCGCGCTCACCATCGCCATCGGCCGGGTCGTCGACGACTCGATCGTGGTCCTGGAGAACATCAAGCGGCACCTCGGCTACGGCGAGGAGCGCCAGAGCGCGATCCTCACCGCGGTCCGCGAGGTGGCGGGCGCCGTCACCTCCTCGACCCTCACCACCGTCGCCGTCTTCCTGCCGATCGGTCTGGTCGGCGGCATCGTCGGCGAGATGTTCGGCTCCTTCTCGCTGACGGTGACGGCGGCCCTGCTCGCCTCGCTGCTGGTCTCCCTGACCGTGGTCCCGGTCCTCTCGTACTGGTTCCTGCGCGCTCCCAAGGGCACGTCCGAGGACCCGGAGGAGGCCCGCCGCCTGGCCGAGGAGAAGGAGGAGAAGAGCCGTCTGCAGCGCGCGTACGTACCGGTCCTGCGGTTCGCGACCCGCCGTCGGCTCATGAGCCTCGCCATCGCGCTCGTCGTCTTCGCCGTCACCATCGGCATGGGCCGCCTCCTGAAGACGAACTTCTTCGACCCCGGCGAGCAGGAGGTGCTCAACATCCGGCAGGAGCTGGCGCCCGGCACCAGCCTGGGGGCCTCCGACGAGGCCGCGAAGAAGGTCGAGAAGGTCCTCGCGGACACCGAGGGCGTCAAGGACTACCAGGTCACCGTCGGCTCCTCCGGCTTCATGGCGGCCTTCGGCGGCGGCACCGGCTCCAACCAGGCCTCGTACAAGGTGAGCCTGGAGGACTCCGCCTCGTACGAGAAGACCCGGGACGCCATCGAGAAGGGCCTCGGCGCGCTCGACGGGATCGGTGACACCACCATCGCCGCCGGCGACGGCTTCGGCTCCCAGAACCTGAGCGTGGTCGTCAAGGCCGCCGACCCGGAGGTCCTCAAGAAGGCCTCCGAGCAGGTCCGGGCCGCGGTCGCGGGGCTGAAGGACGTCACCGACGTCGAGAGCGACCTGTCGCAGTCCGTCCCGCGCGTCTCCGTGAAGGCGAACGCCAGGGCGGCCGACGCCGGCTTCGACACCACCTCGCTCGGCGCGATCGTCGCCCAGGCCGTCCGGGGCACCCCGGCCGCCAAGGCGATCCTCGACGACAGCGAGCGGGACGTCCTCATCACCTCGGCCCACCCGGCCACCACCCTGGCCGCGCTCAAGGCCCTGCCGCTCGGCCCGGTGAAGCTGGGCGACATCGCCACCGTCGAACTGGTCCCCGGCCCGGTCTCGATGACCCGGATCGACGGCGCGCGCGCCGCGACGATCACGGCCAAGCCGGTCGGTGACAACACCGGCGCGGTGGGCAACGCCCTCCAGGCGAAGCTGAAGGGCCTCGACCTGCCGGAGGGCGCCACCGCCACCGTCGGCGGCGTCACCGCGGACCAGTCCGATGCCTTCCTCAACCTGATCCTGGCGATGCTCGCGGCCGTCGCGATCGTCTTCATGCTCCTGGTGGCGACCTTCAGGTCGCTGGTCCAGCCGCTGATCCTGCTGGTCTCGATCCCGTTCGCGGCGACCGGCGCGATCGGCCTGCTCGTGGTCACCGGCACGGCGATGGGCGTCCCGGCGATGATCGGCATGCTGATGCTCATCGGCATCGTCGTCACCAACGCGATCGTCCTGATCGACCTGATCAACCAGTACCGGGCGCAGGGCCTGGGCGTCGTCGAAGCGGTGGTCGAGGGCGGCCGGCACCGGCTCCGCCCGATCCTGATGACCGCCCTGGCGACGATCTTCGCCCTGCTGCCGATGGCCCTCGGCATCACCGGCGAGGGCGGCTTCATCGCCCAGCCGCTGGCGGTGGTGGTGATCGGTGGTCTGATCACCTCGACGCTGCTGACCCTGCTCCTCGTCCCGACGCTCTACGCGATGGTGGAGCTCCGCAAGGAGCGCCGCGCGAAGAAGAAGGCAGCGAAGCGGGCGGCGAAGTCCGGCGAGGTCCCGGTCCCGCCGCAGGCGAAGGAGCCGACGGCGGTCTGATCCGTACGGCATTCCGGTACGGCATGAGGAAGGGGCGCCCCACGAGCTCGTGGGGCGCCCCTTCCGGCGTACGAACGGGAGAACCGTTACGGCAGGAACCGTTACGGCAGGGCCAGCATCCGCTCCAGGGCGAGCTTGGCGAAGCTCTCCGTCTCCTTGTCGACCTGGATCTGGTTGACGAGGTTGCCCTCGGCCAGGGACTCCAGGGTCCACACCAGGTGGGGGAGGTCGATGCGGTTCATCGTCGAGCAGAAGCAGACCGTCTTGTCGAGGAAGACGATCTCCTTGCCCTGGTCGGCGAAACGGTTCGCCAGTCGCCGGACGAGGTTCAGCTCCGTGCCGATGGCCCACTTGGAACCGGCCGGGGCCGCCTCCAGGGTGTTGATGATGTACTCGGTCGAGCCCACGTAGTCCGCGGCGGCGACGACCTCGTGCTTGCACTCGGGGTGGACGAGCACGTTCACACCCGGGATGCGCTCGCGCACGTCGTTGACCGAGTCCAGCGAGAAGCGGCCGTGCACCGAGCAGTGGCCCCGCCACAGGATCATCTTGGCGGCGCGTAGCTCCTCGACGGTGAGTCCGCCGTTGGGCTTGTGCGGGTTGTAGAGCACGCAGTCGTCCAGGGACATGCCCATGTCGCGGACGGCGGTGTTGCGGCCCAGGTGCTGGTCCGGCAGGAAGAGCACCTTCTCGCCCTGCTCGAAGGCCCAGTTCAGGGCCCGCTCGGCGTTGGACGAGGTGCAGATCGTGCCCCCGTGCTTGCCGGTGAAGGCCTTGATGTCGGCCGAGGAGTTCATGTACGAGACGGGCACGACCTGCTCGGCGATGCCGGCCTCGGTCAGCACGTCCCAGCACTCGGCGACCTGCTCGGCGGTGGCCATGTCGGCCATCGAGCAGCCGGCCGCGAGGTCGGGCAGGACGACCTTCTGCTCGTCGCCGGTGAGGATGTCGGCCGACTCGGCCATGAAGTGCACGCCGCAGAAGACGATGTACTCGGCCTCGGGCTTGGCGGCGGCGTCGCGCGCCAGCTTGAAGGAGTCACCGGTCACGTCGGCGAACTGGATGACCTCGTCGCGCTGGTAGTGGTGACCGAGCACGAAGACCTTGTCCCCGAGCTTCTCCTTCGCGGCGCGGGCGCGCTCCACGAGGTCCGGGTCGGAGGGCGACGGCAGGTCGCCAGGACACTCCACGCCGCGCTCGCTCTTCGGGTCGGCCTCGCGGCCGAGCAGGAGCAGGGCGAGCGGCGTCGGCTGGACGTCCAGGGGCTGGGCGGTGGTCACGTCACGCACCCTTTCTTCGGGGAGCCTTTTCGTCTAAATGACGCTATCTATCATAACCCGCTTCACGTCATATCGACGATGTCCATAGTGTCGATGTGACGAATTCGCCGTCCGCGCTCCTGGACGGGGTGTGCGAGCATGAAAGAGGGAAGACCCCACTCGGCCCGGAATGGATCCGGGGCACCGTCGGTTACAACCGTCGGCAAGCAGTCTCCGTACACACCGGGAGAGAAGCAGATGTCCGTATCGGACGAGAAGACCACTGTCAGCGACGGCATCCTCCTGTCCGACGCCGCCGCGGCCAAGGTCAAGGCCCTCCTCGACCAGGAAGGCCGCGAGGACCTGGCCCTGCGCGTCGCCGTTCAGCCCGGCGGCTGCTCCGGCCTGCGTTACCAGCTGTTCTTCGACGAGCGTTCGCTCGACGGCGACGTCGTGAAGGACTTCGACGGCGTCAAGGTCGTGACCGACCGCATGAGCGCCCCGTACCTCGGGGGCGCGTCGATCGACTTCGTCGACACGATCGAGAAGCAGGGCTTCACCATCGACAACCCGAACGCCACGGGCTCCTGCGCCTGCGGCGACTCGTTCAGCTAGGCCTGTACGTGGGTGAGGGCGGCGGCCCCGGGACTGACGACACTGCCGTGCACCCCGCCCCCGTCGAGGGCCGTGCAGGCGACGCAGGTGAGGGTGCGGC
>NZ_JBEXSZ010000239.1:0-7447 GCF_040613865.1 Streptomyces sp. NPDC006197
GGGTCCGTGATGTCGACGCCGCTCGTGGCACGCGGGGCGACCGGGGCGGTGACGTACGTGGGGAGCGGCACCGGGACCGGGTCCCAGCTGTCGCCCCTGACGTTCGGCGCGCCGGTGGCCCGGGTCGACGACCCGACCCTCGGCCTGGCCGCCTTCCAGCTCGGCCTCACCGCCCTCGCCGAGCTGCTCGCCTTCCTGACGCTGGGTCTGGTCCGCGAGTGGGGCGAGGTGTTCCCCCGGCGGCTGCCGTTCCTCGGCGGGCGCCCGGTCGGCGCCCGGGGCGCGACCCTCGCCGCGCTGACCGGGGCGTGCGGACTCGCCGCCCTCACCTGCTGGTTCGTGTACGTGGCGTACGCGGGCATCGGCCAGGACTCCCCCGGCACCCACACCGAGGGCATGCTCCAGCAGGGCCTGTTCCTCGCCTGCTACCTCCCGCTGCTCGCCTGGGCCCCGTTGCTCGCGGCGGTGGCGATCGCGTACCGCCGTCGCCGTCTCATGCCCACACGACCTTGACCACGGCGTGGCCCGACGAGGCGGCCCGCGCGTAGAACCTCCGGAGCGACTCGTGGCGTTCGAGGTACTCCTGTCTGAAGAGCGCCTCGTCCGGGCCGCGGAACCCGAGCTTCGTGCCGACGGCGTCCCACAGCTCGTCGAAGGAGACCGTCGCGAGGAACTCCGCCGCCCGTGACACTTCGGGCGGGTCCATGAAGATCATGGGCGGGTCGGAGACGTCGGCGTCGGTGCTGTGGGCCACGGGGCGGCCGCCGTAGATCGGCAGCGTCCAGGGTCCGTCGGCATCCGTACCGACGGCAGCGGCCCCGGCGTAGAGGTCGTTGACGGAGGACCAGGACTTCGAAATCGCGTCGGCGACACCCGCCGCGTGCTCGTCCTCGAAGTCGTCCCAGGCCTCGGAGAGGTACGCCGTGAGCCAGGTGTGGTCGTCCCGGATCTCGGATTCCGCGACGGCGCGGAAATGGAGGTGGATGCTCACCGCTGCAGGTCCCCTGGTTCGACGGCCCGCCGGTCGGACCGGACGGACCGACCCTACGCGGCGCCACTGACAACGGGACGTCCTGCTCGATGGGGCACCTCCTCGCCTTCCCGGTCATCGCTCAGGGAGCGGTCTCTGTCCGCCTTGCGAAACCCCAGGTCAGGCCGGGCAAGATGCTCCCATGAGCGAAGACGTGGAAAACAGCTGTGTGGCCGAGGTCATCGAGCGGGAACTGCAGTTGCTGAGTCCGGCCGTGCGGTCGTCCAGGGCGTTGGCGGATCGATTCTTCGATCCGGAGTTCGTGGAAGTAGGTGCCTCGGGACGTCGTTGGGATCGCCGGTCGATGGTCTCGGCGCTGCCGGACATGCAGGGTGCGACCGACGACGGCCCGCAGTACGTGCCCACCGGGATGACCGGCACCGTATTGGCGCCGGGGATCGTGCACCTGACGTTCGAGACCGTGCTCGATGGCAGGCGAGCCCGGAGGAGCTCGATCTGGCGGAAGTTGGATGAGGAATCGGGGTGGCGGATGTACTACCACCAGGCCACGCCCGTGCCGGAAGGCCAGTGACCCCCGGGCGGCGTCGCCGTGTGTGACCACGTCCAGGATCAGTCCCCGCCGGCGGGCGGCCCGCGCGATGACGCCGCCGGTGGAGCGGCCATGGGGTCTTCCCCGTCGTCCTCCCCCGGGTGACCCGGAGATCGCGGGCGGGGCAGGGCTTCGCGCGTCAGCTCAGGAGCGTCGGCGTCGCCGCGGCGAGGACGGTCGCGATCCGGTTCCAGGTCTCCCCGTCGCGCGGGACCGGGGGCAGGAGGGTGCCCGTGCCGGTGCCCCAGGCGGTGGTCAGGGCGACGGGGTCGGAGCCGGTGACGGCGCCCGCGGCGAGGGCCGCGGCGCCGAGGGCGACGAGTTCGTCGGCGGCGGGGACGACCAGGGGGCGTCCGGAGAGCCGGCGGACGGTTTCCGTCCAGGCGCGGCCTCGTGCGCCGCCGCCGATGAGGCGCAGCGGGCGGTCCCGTACGTCGCGGGCGGCCGGGTCGAGGCCGCAGGCGGCGAGGAGCGCGTCGAGGGCGCGCAGCACGGTGAAGGCCGCGCCCTCGTAGGCGGCGCCGAGGACGGCCCGGGGGTCGGTGCCGTGCCGGAGGCCGGTGACGAGCCCGGCCGCGTGCGGGAGGTCGGGGGTGCGTTCGCCGTCGAGGTACGGGAGGACGACTACGTCGCCGCCGGGTGCGGCGTCCTCGCGGTCGAGGCCGAGGAGCGTGGCGAACCGGTCCACGGCGAGCGTGCAGTTGAGGGTGCAGCCGAGCGGGAGGTACGTGCCGTCGGTGGCGGCGAAGCCGGCGAGGCCGGGGTCGGCGGGGCGGGCGCGGGTCGCGGCGAAGACGGTGCCGGAGGTGCCGAGGCTGACGACGGGGTGGTCGAGCAGGCCCGCGCCGCCGAGCCCGAGCCCGACGGCGGCCGCCATGTTGTCGCCGGTCCCGGCGGCGACGGCGACCGTGCGGGGCAGGCCGAGCGCCTCGGCGGCGGCCGGGGTGAGGGTGCCGACGCGGGTGGCGCCGGAGGGGGCGACGGCCGGCAGCAGGGCCGGGTCCAGGCCGATGAGGTCCAGGACCTCGGGGTCGTAGGCGCCGGTGGCGGTGCCGTACCAGCAGGTGCCGGAGGCGTCTCCGGGGTCGGTGACGGCGGCCCCGGAGAGGCGTTCGGTGAGGTGGTCGTGCGGGAGGCGGATGCCGGTCGTCGCGTCGGCGTGGTGCGGCTCGTGCTCGCGGAGCCACTGCCATTTGGCGGCGGTCATGGAGGCGACGGGGACCGATCCGGTCCGGGCCGGCCAGGACGCGGGGCCGCCGAGGCGGGTGGCGAGGGCGGCCGCCTGGGGCGCGGAGCGGGTGTCGTTCCAGAGCAGCGCGGGGCGGAGGGGCCGCCCGTCGGGGCCGAGGGCGACGAGGCCGTGCTGCTGGCCGGCGACGGCGATGCCGGTGACGGAGGCCGCCGGGACGCCCGCCTCCCGTACCGCCGCGCGGACGGCCGCGGCGAGGGCGGTCCACCACTCCTCGGGGTCGCTCTCGCGCGCCCCGGCGGAGCCGGTGACGGTGTGCGGGGCGCGGCCGAGGGCGAGGAGCTCGCCGGTGTCGGCGTCGACGGCGGCGGCCTTGGCGGACTGCGTGGAGCTGTCCACGCCGATCACGACGGAGCGGCTCGCGGGCATGTCCGTACCTCGTCTCTCGATCTCTCGGCTCGTCGGGGCTGGCGCCGGACCGGCCCCGTCCCGTATTAGTTATCTCAGAAAACAAATCCGGTTGCCAGTAGCAGGGAGACGCCATGACGGACTTCTCGCCCACCCCCGAGGACCGCTTCACCTTCGGCCTGTGGACCGTCGGCTGGCAGGGCCGCGACCCCTTCGGCGAGGCGACCCGCCCCGCCCTCGACCCCGTGGAGGCCGTCGAGCGGCTCGCCGCCCTCGGCGCGTACGGCATCACCTTCCACGACGACGACCTGATCCCCTTCGGGACGCCGGACGCCGAGCGGGACGCGATCGTCAAGCGCTTCCGGGACGCCCTGGACCGCACCGGGCTCGCGGTGCCCATGGCGACCACGAACCTCTTCGCCCACCCCGTCTTCAAGGACGGCGCCTTCACCGCCAACGACCGGGACGTGCGCCGGTTCGCCCTGCGCAAGACCCTCCGCAACATCGACCTGGCCGTCGAGCTCGGCGCCACCACCTACGTCGCCTGGGGCGGCCGGGAGGGCGCCGAGTCCGGCGCCGCGAAGGACGTCCGGGTCGCGCTCGACCGGATGAAGGAGGCCTTCGACCTGCTCGGCCAGTACGTCACCGAGCAGGGCTACGACCTGCGCTTCGCGATCGAACCCAAGCCGAACGAGCCGCGCGGCGACATCCTGCTGCCCACGATCGGGCACGCCCTCGCCTTCATCGAGCGCCTGGAGCGCCCCGAGCTCGTCGGCGTCAACCCGGAGACCGGCCACGAGCAGATGGCCGGGCTCAACTTCCCGCACGGCATCGCGCAGGCGCTGTGGGCGGAGAAGCTGTTCCACATCGACCTGAACGGCCAGTCGGGCATCAAGTACGACCAGGACTTCCGCTTCGGCGCGGGCGATCTGCGGCAGGCGTTCTGGCTGGTGGACCTGCTGGAGACGGCCGGTTACACGGGCCCGCGCCACTTCGACTTCAAGCCGGTCCGCACCGACGGCTTCGACGGGGTGTGGGAGTCCGCGAAGAACTGCATGCGGAACTACCTGATCCTCAAGGACCGCGCGGCGGCCTTCCGCGCCGACCCGGACGTCGTGGCGGCGCTCGCCGCCTCCCGGCTGCCCGAGCTCGCCGTCCCCACGGCCGCCGACGGCCTCGCGGCGCTGCTGGCCGACCCCACGGCGTACGAGGCGTTCGACCCGGACGCGGCCGCGGAGCGCTCGATGGCCTTCGAGCGCCTGGACCAGCTGGCCCTGGAGCATCTGCTCGGCGTGCGCTGACGACTCGTACGGGCGGTCAGCGCCCGGCGAGCGTCGAGCGGCGGACGACCAGCTCCGGCTGGAGCACCACGTGCTCGTGCCGGTGGTCGGCCGCCCGCTCGCCGGTCTCCTCCAGGAGCAGCTCGGCCGCCTTCGCCCCGAGGGTCAGCGCCGGCTGCCGTACGGACGTCAGGGGTACGGTCGCGGCCGCGGCGAACTCGATGTCGTCGTAGCCGACGATCGCCATGTCCTCCGGGACCCGGACCCCCGCCGCGTACAGCGACTGGAGCACGCCCAGGGCGAGCAGGTCGTTGGCGCAGAAGACGGCCGTCGGGCGGTCGGCGAGGCCGAGCAGCCGGGACCCGGCGTCCCGCCCGGAGGCCACGTCGAGGCGCTCGGCCGGGAGTTCCCGCAGCGCCGCGGCGGGCAGTCCGGCCTCGGCGAGCGCGAGCAGGGCGCCCTCGCGCCGGTCGCGGACCTGCTGGAGGTGGCCGGGTCCGCTGACATACGCGAAGGAGCGGTGACCGGTCGCGACCAGGTGCCGGATCGCGAGGGAGCCGCCGACGACGTCGTCGACGGAGACCGAGCAGCCGACGCCGTCGCCCGCCACCCGGTCGACGAGGACGGACGGGATGCCGTGGCGGCGGAACGCGCGCAGGTTGGCCCCGCTGGGGTCGGCGGGGGTGACCAGGACGCCCCGGACGCGCTGCTCGGCGAAGAGGGAGAGGTAGTCGGCCTCGTCGGCGGGGTTCTGGTCGCTGTTGCAGACCATCACGCCCAGGCCGGCCGCCCGGGCGGTGCGCTCGGCGCCCCGGGCGATGTCGACGAAGAAGGGGTTGCCCATGTCGAGGACGAGCAGCGCCATGATGCGGCTGCGGCCCGCCCTGAGCTGGCGGGCGGACTCGCTGCGCACGTAGCCGAGGCGGGCGATGACCGCGCGGACGTGCTGGAGGGTGGCGGGTGAGACCCGGTCGGGCTGGTTGATCACGTTGGAGACGGTGCCGACCGAGACGCCCGCCTCGCGCGCCACGTCCTTGATGCCGACACTGCCGGCGCCTGCGACGCTCCCGGCCCGCGCACTCCCGCCGTTCCCACCGCTTCCGGCCCGCGCACTCCCGTCGCCCCCGGCGCCGTCGACGGTGTCCGCGCCGCCGCCGCTCCCGCTCGTCCGCGCGGTGTCCGTCATCCGTCCCACCTGGTCCGTCCTGCCCCGCCGCCCTGTCCGGCCGGGGTCCGCCCCGTGAATTCATCCTATGCGGCCGGCCCCTCGCGGCCCCTCACGCGAGGTGGAAGACCTCGGTCAGCGGCCGCATGGCGGCGTCGGGCGCCCGGCCGTCGAGCTCCTCGAAGAACCCGGCCATCTCGGCCTGCCACCGGGCGTTGACATCGGTGGCCTCCATCACGGCGCGGGCCCGGTCGAAGTCCGGGGTCTCCAGGTAGCCGACGAGGAGCCCGTCCTCGCGGAGGAAGAGGGAGTAGTTGTGCCAGCCGGCGGCGGAGAGCGCCGCGAGCATGTCGGCCCAGACGTGCCGGTGGCGCGCCCGGTACTCCTCGATCCCCTCGGACCGGACCTTCAGCAGGAAGCAGACCCGCTGGACGTTCGCCGTCGCCATCCGATCCCCTCGACTGAAATGTTTCATTTCCGTGGACCTGGACGCTAGGTCGCCGACGCCCATCCGGTCAAGTGTCTTGACGACACCCTGCACGGTGACTAGCTTCCACCGAGCACTGAATCGATTCATTTCAAGGCTCCGAGGTGGACATGCCCGACATCGCTGCCGTGAAGGCCGCACTCGCCGCCCAGCGGATCGAAACGCCCTCCTGGGGCTACGGGAACTCCGGAACCCGCTTCAAGGTGTTCACGCAGCCCGGCGTGCCCCGGAACCCGTACGAGAAGCTCGACGACGCGGCGCAGGTCCACGCCCACACCGGCGTCGCCCCCAGGGTGTCGCTGCACATCCCGTGGGACAGGGTCGACGACTACGCCGCTCTCGCCGCGTACGCGAAGGAGCGCGGCATCGAACTGGGCGCGATCAACTCCAACACCTTCCAGGACGACGCGTACCGGCTCGGAAGCGTCTGCCACCCCGACCCGGCCGTGCGCCGCAGGGCCGTGGACCACCTGCTCGACTGCGTCGACATCATGGACGCGACCGGCTCGACGGAGCTGAAGCTCTGGTTCGCGGACGGCACCAACTACCCCGGACAGGACGACGTCACCGCCCGGCAGGAACGGCTCGCGGAGTCCCTGGCCGAGGTGTACGCACGGCTCGGCGAAGGGCAGCGGCTGCTCCTGGAGTACAAGTTCTTCGAGCCCGCCTTCTACACCACCGACGTGCCGGACTGGGGCACCGCCTACGCCCACTGCCTCAGGCTGGGCCCGAAGGCGCGGGTCGTGGTGGACACCGGCCACCACGCGCCCGGCACCAACATCGAGTTCATCGTCGCCCTGCTGCTCCGCGAGGGCAGGCTCGGCGGCTTCGACTTCAACTCCCGCTTCTACGCCGACGACGACCTGATGGCCGGCGCCGCCGACCCCTTCCAGCTCTTCCGGATCATGCACGAGGTCGTCAAGAACGGCGGCCTGGAACCCGCGGCGGACATCGCCTTCATGCTCGACCAGTGCCACAACGTGGAGGCGAAGGTCCCGGCGGTGATCCGCTCGGTGATGAACGTCCAGGAGGCCACCGCCAAGGCCCTCCTCGTCGACGCCGACGCGCTCGCCGCCGCCCAGCGGGCCGGGGACGTGCTCGCCGCCCACGCCGTCCTGATGGACGCCTACGACACCGACGTACGGCCCCTGCTGCGCGAACTGCGCGCGGAGCGGGGCCTCGACCCCGACCCGGTCGCCGCCTACCTGCGCTCGGGGCGGCAGGAGCTGGTCGCCGCCGAACGCAAGAAGGTCAAGAGCGCCGTCACCGACACCGACACGGTGATCCGCTTCGACCCGGAGAACAAGGCCGGCATCTCCAACCTGCTCACCATCATGT
>NZ_JBEXSZ010000240.1:0-7006 GCF_040613865.1 Streptomyces sp. NPDC006197
GCCGGCCACGGACGCGAGGTCGTACGCCGCGCGGCCCGTGCGGGCCTCGTGGCCCAGCGGGTCCGCGCCCAGGTTGCCGCGGGCCGCCTCCGGGGCGACGCCCCGCTCCTCGTACAGCCGCAGCAGCCGCTCGGCGGCCGCCTCCGTCTCGTCGCCCGCGTCGAGGACGACGGGCGCGAGGTCGAGGTAGACGCCTTCGAGGGCGCCGCCGAGCGAGGAGACCGGGATGCCGGCGCCGCCGACGCGGAGCCAGAGGGAGGTGACGCCGTTCTCCAGGTCGGCGAGGACGGCCTCGCCGTCGGCCGTCGCATGGAGCTGGCGCACGTCCCAGCCGTCGGTCGTGTTGCCCTCGGCGCGTCCGCCGCGCACGAAGGGCGCGAAGCCGGGCAGGCCGGAGTCGGGCGCGGTGTCACGCGCGGTGTACAGCGGGCGGGTGGTGAGGCCGTCCTCCAGCAGAGTGGACAGGGCGTCCTCGGCGGTGTCGCCGGAGACCTCCTTGCCCGACTTGCGCAGGACGCCCGCCACGAGGTTTTGCCACTGCTCATGTGGCGCGTCTGGGAATTCGGACGCCAGGGAGAGCCCGTCGTCAGGCAGGACCGTCATGGCTCGGATGCTAGGGGAGATCCACAAAGGAGCAGGAGGGCGTACGACTGTGACCTTCTTCTCTTCCGTGTCCTGAGACGGCAGTCCGCATGGCGGACACTCCCGGCGCCGGCCTCAGAGGCCCCCGCCGCCGTCCCGTTCGGGGCGCCGCGCGAAGCAGAAGAGATGCTCCTCCGGCACCGCGCGCTCGTCGTCCGGCCGGAAGACCGACACCTCGTGCCGCAGGACGGCGAGACCGCACTCCTCCCGCAGCGTCCGCACGTACTCCTCGGCCGAGAAGCTGGAGACCCTGACCGGCCGGCCCATGAACTCGATCTCCACCCCGTCCACGTCCGCCGGCACCGTGGCGGTCACCAGATAGCCGCCGGGTGCCACCCAGCCCGCCATCCGCTCCAGGGCGGCGGAGGCCTCCGCCCGGCTCATCATCAGCAGCGGGAAGAAGGCGCACACGGCGTCGAAGCCCCCCGGCGGGGCGTCGTAGTCACGCACGTCCACCTGATCGAACACGGCCCCCGGCACCTGCGCGCGGGCCAGCCCGACCATCTCCCCGGACACGTCGATGCCGGTCACCGCGCACCCGGCCCGCACCAGGCGGTCGGCGACCGGCCGCCCCGTGCCGCTGCCGACGTCGAGGACCCGGGCCCCCGCGCCCAAACGCTCGGTGAGCCAGTCCACCGCCGCCGACTGCTCCGGCAGATGCCCGAAGGCCCGCTCGTACGCCATGCCCAGATCGTCGAACAGTTCCGCCGCCGACAGCGGCTTCCGCCCGGCACCCTCGTCCCGCATGCTGCTCCCCTTTCCCGGACGTCACGGGCCGACCGCCCGCCCCGGGCGGCTTCCTACCCACTTCCCACCCGCTTCCCACCGGCCTTCCCCGGCTTCCCACCGGCCTTCCTCCGGCCGAGATGCCGGAGCGCGGAGCCGGGCGCACCATGGACGAGGCAGGCCCGTACGACACGGGTGCCGGAACCGCTCGGGGACTTCCCTATCCGGACACGGCCACGCCATGAACGCAGGAAGCCCGGCCCAGGGCCGGCCAGCACCCTCCAAAGGCGTCCTCTACCGACTCGGCCACTGGTGCGCCCGCCACTTCCTCGTCGTCATCGCCCTCTGGCTGGCGGCCGTCGCGGGACTCCAGATCACCGACCGGGCCGTCGGCGGAATGTTCTCCGACGACTTCGCGCTCCCCGGAGTGCAGTCGGCCGAGGGCCTCGACGTCCTCAAGGCGCACGATCCCGCCGCCGGCGGATACGGCGCCCAGATCGTCCTCAACGACCCCTCCAAGCCCCTCACACAGGAGTCGTCCGCGGTCAACTCCGCCGTCACCGCCCTGGCGAAGCTCCCCAACGTCCTCAGCGCCCAGAACCCGCTGCCGCCGCCCGGCACCACCCCGCCCGCGCTCCCGGCCGGGACGCCCAACACCGGCCCGCTCTCCACGGACGGCAAGACCGCCTACATCACCATCCGCTTCAGCGTGGCGCCCTCCACCCTCGACACCGACTACCTGAACGGCGTCGACGCCGCCGTCCAGCCGCTCCGGGACGCCGGGGTCACCGTCGAGTACGGCGGTCCGCTCGGCGAACTCGCCCGGCCGACGGCCGACGACCGCAGCAGCGAGACCATCGGCTTCGCCGTCGCGATCGTCGTCCTCCTCATCGGCTTCGGCAGCGTCATCGGCGCCGTCATGCCGCTGGTCACCGCACTCCTCGGAGCGGTCTGCGGGCTCGCCCTGCTGGGCCTGATGGCGGCCGCCTTCACCTTCGGGACCGTCTCGCCCACCCTGGCCACCATGATCGGCCTCGGCGTCGGCATCGACTACGCGCTGTTCCTCATCACCCGCCACCGCCAGAACCTCATGCACGGCAAGGATCCCGCCACCGCGGCCGCCCTCGCGACCACCACCAGCGGCCGCGCCGTCCTCGTCTCCGGCTGCACCGTCATCATCGCCCTCTCCGGCCTGTGGGTCTCCGGAGTCACCTTCATCGGCAAACTCGGCCTCGCGGCCGCCTTCACGGTCGTCACCGCCGTCATCGCCGCGCTCACCCTCGTCCCGGCCATGCTCGGACTCGTCGGCCGCCGGATCGACCGCTACCACGTCCGCAAGCCCGTGGCGGAGACCGACGCCGACCCCGGCACGCCCGTGCACGGCACCTGGCACCGGTACGCGCAGCGCGTCGAGAAGCGACCCTGGTGGTTCCTCACCGGCGGCGTCCTGGCCCTGCTCGTCCTGGCCTTCCCGCTGCTCTTCATCCAGCTCGGCCACATCGGCGACGGCGCCGACCCCGAGTCGTTCACCGACCGGCGAGCCTACGACCTGGTCTCCACGGCCTTCGGGCCCGGCGCGAACGGACCGCTCACCCTCGTCGTCGACCAGTCGGCCGTGCCCGCCGCCGACCGGGCCGCCCTCGGCACCCAGCTCAAGCAGTCGCTGACCGGCGTCCCCGACGCCGCCTTCGTCACCCCGCTGCAGACCACCTCCGACGGGGACGTCCTCGTCGGCACCGTCTACTCCACGGCCTCCCCGCAGGACGAGAAGACGACCCGGCTGACCAACCACCTGGTCGACGACGTCCTTCCGCAGGCGGTGGCCGGCACCGACGCGCAGACCTACGTCACCGGGAGCACGGCCGCCCAGGTCGACTTCCTCGACATCGTCTCCAGCCGCCTGCCGCTGATCATCGCCGTCGTGGTCGCCCTCGCCTTCCTCGTCATCCTGATCGTCTTCCGCGGACTCCTGGTCGCGGTCAAGGCGGCCGTGCTCAACGTGCTCTCCATCGCCGCCTCGTACGGCGTCGTCGTGGCCGTCTTCCAGTGGGGCTGGGGCGGCCCCGCGCTCGGAGTCCACGGCAAGGTGCCCATCGAGAGCTACGTGCCGATGATGATGTTCGCCATCGTCTTCGGCCTGAGCATGGACTACGAGATCTTCCTGCTGTCCCGCGTCCGCGAGGCCTGGCTGCGCACCGGGGACTCGAAGGCCAGCGTGGCCCACGCCCTGGAGATCACCGCCCGGGTCATCACCTGCGCCGCACTGATCATGGTCAGCGTCTTCGCCGCCTTCATCGTCTCGGACGACATCGTCGTCAAGATGCTCGGCCTCGGCCTCGCCGCCAGCGTCCTCATCGACGCCACCGTGGTGCGCCTGCTGCTCGTGCCCGCCGTGATGACCCTCCTCGGCCGCCACGCCTGGTGGACCCCCGCCTGGCTGGACCGGACCCTGCCCCACCTGGACACCGAGGGCGAGGAGACTCATGACGTCCCGGAGCCCGTCGGAAGGCGCTGAACCGACCGCCTCAGCCGCCCCACGGCCCGGCGATGATGGGGGACATGAAAACTCTCGCCGAAGTGGACGAACTGGCCGACCGCGCACACGCCGGGCAGGTCGACAAGGCCGGCGTGCCCTATGTCGCCCACGTCCGGGCCGTCGCCGCGGGCCTGGAGCCGCTCGGCCCGCACCTGGCCATGGCCGGGCTGCTGCACGACGTCATCGAGGACACCGGATGGACGGCGGAGCGGCTGCGCGCCGCCGGGATCCCCGCCCGGGTCGTCGCCCTCGTCGAAGCCGTCACCAACCACCCGGACACGACCTACGAGGAGAAGCTCCGCCGGATCGCGCAGGACCCCGACGCCACCCTCGTGAAGATCGCCGACAACGCGCACAACAGCCGCGCGGACCGGGCCGCCGCCCTGCCGCCCGCCCAGCGGGAACGGCTGGCCGCCAAGTACCGCGCGGCCAGGGCCGTCCTCTGGCCGGCGGCCGATCCCGGCGACATCGCGACGATCCTCCGGGTGGTCAACCCCGACCTCCTGCGGGAACTGACCCCCCGCTGACGGACCGCCCCGGCGCCGCTCAGCTCGTCCGGCCGGACGACCAGCCGCCCAGTTCGGTGGGCCGGTTCGTGATGACGCCGTCCACGCCGAGCGAATCCAGGGCCTTCCAGCGCGCCGGGGTGTCGACCGTCCACACGTTCACGGCCACGCCGGCCGCGTGCAGGTCGTCGACCAGCTGCGGACGGGTGGCGAGCGCGGCGTCCGAGACGTTGTACGCGGAGAGGTCCAGCTCCCGGGCGAGCGCGACGGGGTCGGCGTCCAGGGTGCCGCGCAGCAGGCCGAGCGGCAGTTCGGGCGCCAGCTCGTGGGCGTACCGCAGGGACGGGACGTCGAAGCTCTGCACGAAGACCCGGTCCGTCATGTCCTGGTCCCGGACCTCCCGGACGATCCGCTCCACCTCGGCGCGACTGTGCCGGCCCTTGATCTCCAGGAGCAGCTTCCCGCCGCGCTCCCTGAGGTCCGCGAGCTGGGCGGCCAGGGTCGGGACCCGGGTGCCGGCGTAGACGGGTGCGAACCAGGAGCCGGCGTCCAGGGCGTCGAGCTGGTCGGAGGTCAGCGAGCGGATCGGCCCCGTGCCGTCCGTGGTCCGGTCGACGGTGGTGTCGTGCAGGATGTACGGCACGCCGTCCTTGCTGGGCTGGACGTCGTTCTCGATCCACACGGCCCCGCCCCGCCGGGCCACCTCGTCGGAGACCAGGGTGTTCTCGGGAGCCGCGGACGGGGCGCCCCGGTGGGCGATCACCGTCAGCGGCGCCCCGGCCGCACGCATCCAGGGGCTCGCCGCCACCGTGGCCTTCGCCACCGGGCGGGGCGCGGACTCCGAGGGCGGTGCGGCGACGACGAACGCGGTCGCGAGCCCCGCGACCACGGTGGCCCCGGCGACCAGCCCGACGGTCCTGTGACGACGGGACCGGGCGGCGGGCGGTTGAGCTTCTCTCATGTCCGACCACCCTAAGGGGTCCCTCGTCGGGCGGGCCGGGCACGGGGCGACACGACCGGCCGCGCAAGCCCTTCGTCGTAATGGTCCGGTCTGCGGCATCGTGGACCCGTGCCCGCGGCCGCGCCATCGGGGGACCACGGCCGGGCGTAGCGAGTCAGGGGGACTCATCATGGACACCGGAACGGCACGGAGAACGAACGACGTCGCGAAGACGGCCGCGGCGGGGCGTCAGGAGCGCGGCCGGGGAGTGCTGGAAGGCGCGTTCGCGCTGCTCGACGCCCTGCGCCGGAACGGCGACGAGGCAGGCGTGACCGAACTCGCGCTCGCCTGCGGAGTGCCCAAGGGCAGCGTCCACCGGCTGCTCGACCAGCTGGTCGGAGTCGGCGCCGTCGAACGGAAGGGCAACCGCTACCGGGTCGGCCCGCAGCTCTACCGCCTCGGCCAGGCCTGGGAACCGCACCCCGGCCTGCGCCCCGCCGCCCGGCTGCCGCTCCAGCGCCTCCGGGCCGTCACCGGCGCCAGCGTCGTCCTCGCCGTGCTGCGCGAGGACATGGCGATCACCGTGAGCTCGGTGCCCGGCGACCTGGAGCCGCTCCTCCCCGTGCACGACGGCATCGCGTTCCGCCTCGACACCGCCGCCGGGAAGGCACTGCGCGGACCCCTCCGCGGCGGACCGGTCCTCGACCGGGAGGACGTGATGGAGGGGGTGTGCTGCGCCGCGCTGCCGGTCCGCGCCCCGGACGGCCGCACGGTCGCGGCGCTCGCCGGCATGGTCCCCGCGGGCCGCGGCCTCGACGCGCTGGCCCGGGCCGTCGCCGAGGCGGGAGCCGCGGTCACCCGCGCCCTCGCCCGGGGCGGCCGGCGGGCACCGGTCCCGACGTCCGCCCTCGTCCTGTAGCCCCGCGCCGTTCCATCCAGCGGAACGCGCGTAGAGCCGGGGCGGGACCGCCGGGCACAGTGGGTGTCGTGCCGAGGGGAAACGGCACACCGGGCCGCCGGGGAAGGCGGACCGGGCACCACGTCACATCCGTGACCCGATGTGTGGGGGGACCACATGCGCAAGAACCGAGTCGTCCGAGCCGCCGCCACCGCCCTGCTGGGACTCGGCAGCCTCGGAGCCTTCGCCGGCACCGCGCACGCCGAGCCGATCGACTACGTGAAGATCGAGCTGTTCGAGCTGCACTGCCAGCAGAACAGCGAGGGCGACCACGACGAGGCCTACCTCAAGATCACCGACGCCAACGGCAACGCCGTCAAGGTCTGGCCCGGCAACGGCATCAGCTACCAGACGATGGGCTCCGGCTACGTCCGCTCCATGGAGGACGGCAACGGCAACGCCGCGCTCATCCTCGGCAGGGAGCAGGCCCGCACCCTGACCCTGTGGGACAAGGACACCTTCGGCGGCGACGACAAGCTCGGCGCCACGCTCGTCACCGGCAGCGAGGTCGGCGCCGAGACCCAGTGGCGCACCGTCGAGGGCTCCGGCGGCATCTACGTCATCGGCTACCGGGTCGTCGACATCTGACGGGTGGTCGAACTCCGAGGAGAGGGTCGTGCCGGGCGCCCCCCCCTCGTGGGCGGCTGACCCCCGGCTCCCGGCGCGTCACACGCTGAGCGAGCGCGCGTAGTTCAGCT
>NZ_JBEXSZ010000241.1:0-7005 GCF_040613865.1 Streptomyces sp. NPDC006197
GTCGGACCACCACGACCGCCTCCGCCCGGGCCTGAACCACCTGGCCTTCCACGCGGGCGACCGGTCCGCCGTCGACCGGCTCGCCGGCGCCGTCTGCACGGGCGCTCCGGCGCCCGGCGGCAGCATCCCGGCGAAGACGTTGGTCGACGGTCCGAGGACGCCCTCACGCAGGCCAGGCAGGTCCACCTCCCGCACGATGCCCTTGTCGATCATGTACCGGACCATCTCGACCTGTCGCTGCTCCTGGTCCAGGGCCCGCAGCTGCCGCCCCTCCTCCCAGCGCATCAGCAGGTCCATCGCCTTCTCGGTGTCGTCCGGGTGCTTCGCCAGGTGTTCGAGGACGAGACTGCGGAAGTCGAGCCGTACGGAGGCGAGGGCCCGGCGCTCCCGCTTCTCCCGCTCGAGGCGGGCGTCCTGCTCGATGTCCTTGATCGTTTCCTGGTGGCGGGTGTTCCCGACGGCCGCCCTGTGCTGCATGCGGCCCATCTCCGAGTCGCGGCCCGCCTTGGTGCGGCTGCGGATGAACTCCCTTGCCGCCTGGTCGGGTTCGATCTGGACGTCGCAGTAGTAGAGCGTCATGCCCTCGGGCATCGGGATGGGCAGCGCCAGCGACCCGTTGATCCTGGCCTGCGCCTCGAACGCCTCGTCGATCGCGAACTGCGCCGCGTGCGGACGGATCCTGCTGATCAGATACGGGTAGACGGCGCTGAGCACATCGGGGAGATTGCTCCGCACCACCGCCACCGGATCATGCACGCGGAATCCGACGTCGATCGTCGCCTCGAACCGGTGCGCCTGGTCCTTGCAGGTCAGCGGGGTCTTGGTGAGCTTGGCCGTACGCCGGTGGTCACCCAGGTCCACGACGTAGCAGAGCTTGTTCTTGCCCAGCCACCGCTGGGTCATCGTCCGGTGCTTGGGCGACTCGACCTCCCAGCCGCCGCCGTCCAGGGGATAGACGACCGCGAAGTTCGGCGGAAGGTTGGGCAGGGTGGCGAGCTGCGCACGCGCCACCGGACGGTTGTTGAGGATCAGTGAGACGGGCATGTCACACCCCTTCCAGATCGAGCTGGGCATGGACGACGGCAGCGGTCAGGGGCAGGGGCGACAGCTCGTCCGGATCGGTCCAGTCGGCCGCGCACCGCCGCAGGATCCGTCCCGTCCTCGGGTCCCTGTACGCGATCGCGCCCACCATCAGCTGGAACATGGACCGCAAGGCGGGGTCGCGTTCGGCGAGCGCGGCCCAGTTGCGCAGCACCTGTTGGGCCTCCACGCCGAAATCCGCCTGGTTGAGCGACTCGCGCCACAGGGCGATGAACGGCGCACGCAACGGCTCGCGGTGGTGGGCCAGATAGAGGAGCGCCGGCCAGTGCTCCACCTCGCTCTCGGTCTCCCACTCCTCCCTGCCCACCACCAGCTGGGCCGCGACGATGAGGAACGAGAGCAGCGCCGTCGGCCGCCTCCGGTGGTCGGCGGACCGCTCGTGCAGGGTGCGGAGCACCAGCTCCGTCGAGTCGGTGTTCTGCGCGAGCAGATCGGTCAGACTGCGGCCGACGGCCACGGCCACGGCCGCCCGGTCGACGACGGTGAGGCGGGCCAGCGCCGAGACGGCGAGCTCGGGGTCCTCACCCATGCCGTGCACCCGTGCCGCCGTCGCCTGCACGTAGGGCCGGCTCCGGTCGGCGAGCCACCCCTCCACCAGTACGTCGGTCCGCTCCGCGATCCACGGGTCGCGCGAGGCGATCTGGAGGGCGTAGGCGACGGCGTCGCGCCGCAGCGGGTTCTCACTCTGCGCCCAGTCGTAGAAGACCTGGTCGCAGAGGTAGGTGTACGACTCCGCGGCGATCGCCCCGAGCGCCGCGGCGGCGTAGACCCGGACCTCTTCGGCCGGGTTCACGACCAGGACCGACAACCAGTCGAGCAGCTCGCCCTGGATCTCGTACTGGATCCACGCGTGCTGGATGACCCGTCGCGGATAGGAAGGGTCCTTGTATTCCAGCGCGCGTCCCGGCTCGCCGTCCTCCTTGTCGATGCCACGGGCGCGCAGCCGGGTCAGTTGTGTGCGGCGCGGGGAAGCGAAGGGGTCTTTGACGCGGGGCGGCTCACCGTCCGGGCCGGCCATCAGCACGTGCGGGCGGTCGTCCTCCAGTCGTTCGCGCAGTGCGCGGGCGGCAGTGGCGACGTACTCCTGAGGCAGGCCGTTGAGCACGGCGAGGGCGATCGCGAGACTCCGGACGCCGGGCTCCCGCAGGCTCTCGATCCAGATGTCGAAATCCTCGTCGGCCTGGCGGGCATGGCGCTTCTTGATGGCCTCGGAGTCCAGCCGGCCGGTCTCCCACTCCTCGGCGATCGCCGACGCCAGATCGGCCGCCCGCTTGCAAGCGGCGTCGCCGTCGAGCAGCTCGTCCAGCAGCTTCCCGATGTCGCCGTCGGCAAGGAGCCGGTCGTGGACCCGGTCGCCCAGGCGCCAGCGCAGATGCGAGGAGACGATGCCGCGCTGGTCGGGCGCCTCGGTGACGTCGACGACGGCCGTCAGGAGTTCGCTGTCCGCGACCTCGGTGCTGGAGACGGTGATCACCAGCCACGCGCCCGCGAGGGCGAGTGCGCCCTGCACCTTCTCGTACTCCGCTCCGCGCAGCCCGGCGATCCCGGACGGCTGGTCGAGCAGAAAGGCCGCACCGCGCTCGACGGAGTCCCCGCCGCGCTCCAGGAGGTCGGCGAGGGAGGCGAAGTCGACGTCACTGTCCAGGTGGTACTTGGTGGTGGCCCCCATGCCCTGGAGCAGGCGGACGGCCATGGCCGTCTTCCCGTGACCGGGGGCTCCGCGCAGGATCAGCAGGTGCCGGCCCGCCAGGGCCTCCCGGGCGGCCGACAGGCCGGGGTGCTCCTGGTACGCGTAGCGCACCCGCTCGTCCAGGAGCGGGGAGATGGGCCGCAGGCGCCGCTGGCCGCCACCCAGGAGCAGCACGTATTTGTCGCCACCGACGACATCGCCCTCGACGTTGGCGAAGGCGTTGCGGACCCGGTCGTGGCGCAGGGACCCCTGGCCCAGCCGGCCGGTGGCCTCGAAGGACTCGGCTCCGGGGCCGGAACGCGGAGGCTCGCCCTGGGGGCCGCCCTCTCCGCCGCCCTGCGCGGCCGCCGGGCCGTTCGCGGGCTGGGGCTGTCCCTCGCCGGCGGGCTGCGCCGGCCCGGCGCCACCCGCCGCCCCTCCCGGCCCGCCTCCCGCGCCGGGTGCCGGAGCTCCTCCCGCGCCGCCGCCGGCCGGGGCTCCCCCCGTCGGTGTGGTCATGGCCGGACCGGGCCGTTCGTGTTGACGTGTACGGTCTTGTTGCCCTGGAACACGTCACCGTGGACGGTTCCGATGCTGATACCGGCTCCGCTCGGCGGCCTCTGGTCGCCGGGGCCGGCTGCCGCTTCCCCCCGCCCGCCGGGGGCCGTCCGGGGATCGTCGGTCCCGGGGCCGTCCGGCTCGGGGGGCCCGGGCCGATCCGGTGCCCCCTCGGGGAGACCGGGCGGGGCCGGGGATCCGGGCACGGTCACCCAGCTCTCGATGAGCTCGCCGTGTTTGGTCCGGAACGACATGGGCAGGTACGCGGCGGGGTCGAGGGAGCGATGCCCGTGCCGGACGACGGCCTGGTAGATCTCGTCCGATACGACGAAGACCATCCGCGACGAGGCCGCCGCGGCCAGGACGTCGCGTAACGGTCCCGCGTCGACCAGCCGACAGGCGGTGTTGACGGCGTGCCCGGACCACCCCTCACCGTCTCGGGCGGCGAGCCCCTGGTGCAGGGCGACGCGGAACCGCATCGCGTGGGCGGTGCTGTACACCACGGCCTTCTGCTTCAGCTCGTCGTCCAGGGCGCGTACGAACGGCCCGGCCAGCACGATCGGCGAGACGGTGGCGGGGACGATCATGAGGACCCCGTCGCCCCGGTCCTCGATGACGAGGTCATCGGCCGGCAGCCCGGCCCGTACGAGCGCTTCACGCAGCACCTCGTACATCCCGGTTCGCAGCGAACGCTGGATCGGATCGGGCCGGGAGCTGAAGTTCTCGATGTCCAGAACCACGACCCAGCAGTGCGTGGCCTCACCAGGCATGGCGATCTCCCCAAACGCTTCGGGCGACAGATGCTTGATCAGTGGCCTCAGTTGTACGGCACCAAAGTCCCCTGGGTCTACGCCAATTGACACACAGCGGAAAACCGAGGCCGCGCGGCCGCCGGTCTTGATCGAAGCGGGGAACCGGGGTGTTGTGGGGTGCGTCGTGCCGTGTGACGACAGGTTGGGGAGTCAGGGGGGCGGTAGCAATGCGAAGAGCGCTGATCCAGCTGGTGACGGGATGCGTGGCCGTGCTGTCGGCGACGTCCTGTGCGGTTTCGGAGAGTCCGGCGGGGGCGCCGTCGCCCACGGGCGACCGCAAGGGCGTGACTGCGACGGCGCTTCCCCGTCCTTCCGCCGTCGAGCCGTCGAGCACCGAGAAGGCGGTCGCCTGGGCGACCGACCGGATGCGCACCGCCGCTTCCGGCGCCAACTCCCCGGCAGCGCCGGGGACGCTGGTTGCTGCCGAATCGAATAAGGGAGCCCTTTTCGTCTGGGAGACAGCGGATGACCGGTTCTGTCATGGTGTCGCGTTCATGCCGGGGACGACGATCGTCGCTTGTGCTTCCCACCCCCACGAGCCTCCGGTGGGGGAAGAGCCGCGGCTCGTGCCGTTGGTTCGCATGATGGCGACAGGGTGGAACGTGGTCTTCGGCGCGGAGCACGAGACGGTGGAGTCCGTCACCTGCAACGGTAGAGCGCTTCAGGTGCGGGACGTGGGAGTCATGGCGAAGGGACGCCGCACGGTCCACGCCATCGAGTTCCCCGACCTCACGGTGGGCAAGGTGAGCGTGCGCGTGAGGAGGGGATCACGGGTGGTCACGGAACACCTCGAACTGGAGAAGCCGGAGTGGGGAGGCACCCAGAACGTGGCAAGCTGCGGCCCCGTCGACCGCTAGGGGTCCCGGCCGGCGCCTGCGAGGTCCGCCCTGGCCCGGGCGCTCGTACGAGGCGACCACCCCCGCGGAACCCACCGCGCCTTCCGGCAGGCGATCAAGGGCATCGACGTGATCTTCGGCGCCGCCCCACAGGCAGAGACAAATGAGGCCGGTACTGAAATCAGTACCGGCCTCACCTGCTGTTTCGGCTGTCGGGGTGGCGGGATTTGAACCCACGACCTCTTCGTCCCGAACGAAGCGCGCTGCCAAGCTGCGCTACACCCCGATGTCGCTGCTTTGTTCTTCACGTCGCGGCGACATCGATTACTTTAGCCCACGCGCGCCCTCAGACGAAATCCGGTATCCGGAGGGCCTCGGCGCAGGTCGGATGCGGGCCAGGGCGAAGGCGAAGCGGCGGGGCGTGAGCGGGCCCTCACCTTAAGTGTTCAGGCGCGCGCCGTCAGGGTGAGCAGGGTGGCCTCGGGCGGGCAGGCGAAGCGGACGGGGGTGAACCGGTTGGTGCCGCAGCCCGCCGAGACGTGGAGGTACGAGGTGCGGTCGTCCACCGTGTGCGTGGAGAGGCCCTTCACCCGGTCCGTGTCCAGGTCGCAGTTGGTGACGAGCGCCCCGTAGAAGGGGATGCACAGCTGGCCGCCGTGGGTGTGGCCGGCGAGGATCAGCTCGTACCCGTCGGCCGTGAAGGCGTCGAGCGAGCGCAGGTACGGGGCGTGCACGACGCCCACCGTGAAATCGGCCGCCGCGTCGGGGCCGCCGGCCACCTTGTCGTACCGGTCGCGCTTGATGTGCGGGTCGTCCAGGCCGGTGAAGGCGAGCTCGGCCTGCGGCAGCTTCAGCCGGCCCCGGGTGTTGGTGAGGTTGACCCAGCCGGCCGCGTCGAAGGCGTCCCGGAGGTCCTCCCACGGGTTGTGGATGGCGCCGACCACCGGCGGGTTGCCGTTGAGGCCGTGGCGGCCCTGCACCTTCTCCAGCAGATAGAGGGCGGGATTGCGCAGCCGCGGCCCGTAGTAGTCGTTGGAGCCGAAGACGTACACGCCGGGGAACTCCATCAGCGGCCCGAGCGCGTCGAGGACCTCCGGCACGGCGTCCGTGTCCGAGAGGTTGTCGCCGGTGTTGACGACGAAGTCCGGGCGGAGCCCCGCGAGGGACTGCAGCCAGGCGCGCTTCTTGCGCTGGCCGCTCACCATGTGGATGTCGGATACCTGGAGGACCCGCAGGTCGCGCATGCCGCGCGGGAGGACCGGGACCGTCACCCGGCGGAGTCGGAAGGAGCGGGCCTCGATGCCGGCCGCGTAGGCGATTCCGGCCGCCGCCGTCGCCGTGAGGCCTGCCGTGATCTTCAGGGGGATGCCGTACCGTGCGCGCATCCCCCCATCGTCGCAGACCCGCCGACCCTAAATGCGCGGGCGGTACAGGGGACGCACCTGCGACACTTGGCCCCATGACCACGCTCAAGGCGAAGCTCCAGGACGACCTCAACGCCGCGATCCGGGAGCGCGACGAACTGCGCTCCTCGACCCTGCGGCTGACCATCACCGCGATCACGAAGGAGGAGGTCGCGGGCACGACGAAGCGCGAACTCTCCGACGACGAGGTGCAGAAGGTGATCGCGAAGGAGGCGAAGAAGCGCCGCGAGGCCGCGGACGCCTTCGCCAAGGGCGGCCGCCCCGAGTCCGCCGAGCGCGAGAAGGCCGAGGGACTCATCCTCGACGCGTACCTGCCGAAGCAGCTCAGCGACGAGGAGCTCGACTCCATCGTCGCGGCGGCCGTCGAGGAGGCGAGGGCGGCGGGCGCCGAGGGGCCGCGTGCCATGGGCGCCGTCATGAAGATCGTGAACCCGAAGGTGGCCGGCCAGGCCGAGGGCGGCCGTGTCGCCGCCGCGGTGAAGAAGCTGCTCGCGGGCTGATCCGCGGAGCAGGTACGAGGAAGGGCGCCCCGCCGTCAGGCGGGGCGCCCGATGGGAAGTGGACACGTCTGTAATCCCTTCACACATAGGGGTGTGTCGTTTTCC
>NZ_JBEXSZ010000242.1:0-6789 GCF_040613865.1 Streptomyces sp. NPDC006197
GCCGCCGCATCCTCACCCGGCACGTCCTTCCCAACATCGCCGAACCGCTCATCCTCAACACCGCCCAGGCGATGGGCGGTGCCCTCCTCGGCCTGTCCGCGATGTCCTTCCTCGGCATGGGCGTCCAGGCACCTTCGTACGACTGGGGACGCCTGCTGAACGAAGCCTTCGGGCACGTCTACGTCACCCCGTCCGTGGTCGTCGCGCCCGCGCTCGCCGTCACCCTCGCCGGCCTCGGCTTCATGCTCCTCGGCGACACCTTCGCGAAGGCCGCCGCCCACACGGGCGAACCCGTCGGCAAGCCCGTCGCCCCCGTGGTGACCCCCGCACGGGAGGAGCCCGTTCCGGACGCCGTCCTGGAGGTACGGGACCTGACCGTCGCCTTCCCCGGCGGCATCACCCCCGTACGCCAGGTGTCGCTGACCGTCCGTGAGGGCGAGATCGTCGGCCTGGTGGGCGAGTCGGGCAGCGGCAAGAGCATGACCGCCGCCGCCATCGGGCAGATCGTGCCCTACCCCGGTCGCGCCGGCAGCGCCCGCACGCGGCTCGGCGGGGTGGACCTCGACGGCCTGACCGACTCCGAACGCCGCAAGCTGCTCGGCTCGTCGCTCGCGATGGTCTTCCAGGACCCCACCAGCTCCCTCAACCCCGCCCTCCGCGTCGGCGGCCAGCTCGCCGAAGTGGCCACCCTGCACGGCGGAGCCACCCGCACCGAGGCACGGGCCCGCGCCGTCGAACGCCTCGGCAGGGTCCGGATCAAGCAGCCGGCCGAGGTCGCCCGGCAGTACCCGCACGAGCTGTCCGGCGGTATGCGCCAGCGCGCCGTCATCGCCATGGGCCTGATGGGCACGCCCCGCCTGATCATCGCGGACGAGCCCACCACCGCGCTCGACGTCACCGTCCAGCGCGAGGTGCTGCGGGTACTGCGCGAGGTGGTCGACGAGACGCGCGCGGGCGCCCTGTTCATCTCCCACGACATCGCCGTCGTCAGCGAACTGTGCGACCGGATCGCCGTCATGTACGCGGGCCGTATCGTCGAGGAACTCCCCGCCGACGCCCTGCACTACGCCCGCCACCCCTACACCCGCGCCCTCGTCGGCTCGCTGCCCGACATGGACACCGACCGCTCGGGGCCCCTCACCACCATCCCGGGCCGCCAGCCCGCGCCCGGCGACGTCGGCGACGGCTGCGCCTTCGCCGACCGGTGCGCCTTCGTCACCGCACGCTGCGCGATCCGCCCCAAGCTGCTCGCCCGCACGGAGGACCACACCGTGGCCTGCTGGGAGGTCCAGTGAACATCGACCGACTCACCGTCCGATACGGCTCCTTCACTGCCGTCGACGACATCAGCCTGGAGGTCCCCGAGGGCTCCGTGACCGGTCTCGTCGGGGAGTCCGGCTCAGGAAAGTCCACCCTCGCTCGCGCCGTGGCCGGCCTGACCCCGTACCGGGGCACGGTCACCGGCGTCGCGCCCGGCCGCGTCCAGATGGTCTTCCAGGACCCGTACTCCTCGCTGAACCCGCGCATGAGCATCGGCACCGCCATTGCCGAAGGCGCCCGCGTCCCGCGCGTCCGGCGGGCGGCGGAGGTCGGGCGGCTCCTCGAACTGGTCTCCCTGCCGGCCACGTACGCGGGCAAGTACCCCCGCGAACTCTCCGGCGGCCAGCGCCAGCGCGTCGCCATCGCCCGCGCCCTGGCGGCCGAGCCGGAACTCCTCATCGCCGACGAGATCACCTCCGCCCTCGACGTCTCCGTCCAGGGCGCCGTCCTCAACCTGCTGCGCGAACTGCGCGGCGAACTCGGGCTGACGATGCTCTTCATCTCGCACAACCTCGCCGTCGTGCGGTACGTCTGCGACGCCGTCGCCGTCATGCACCACGGCCGGCTCGTGGAGTCCGGCCCGGTCGAGGACGTGATCGGCGCACCCCGGGACGCGTACACCCGCACCCTCCTCGACGCGGTCCCCCGCCTCGCCCGCGCCTGAGCCCTCGTCGTCGCGTCCGGCGACCCGTGCCCGTACGGGCCGCCGGACACCCTTCCACCGCCCGAAAGGACCGTCGTGCACCACGACCTCCACCACCGTGCCGTCGTCGCCGACGCGCACAACGACCTCCTCATGGCCGTCGCCGCACGCCCCCCGAAGCGCTGGGGCTCCTTCTTCCGAGAGCGCTGGCTGCCGCAGCTGCGCGAGGGCGGCATCGACATCCAGGTGCTGCCCGTGTTCATCGACGACCAGTACCGCCCCGAGGGGGCGCTGCGGCAGACCCTCCGCATGATCGAGTGCGCCCACGTCCTCGCCGAGGCCAACGCCGACCAGGTCGCGCTGTGCCTGAACGGCGGCGACATCGACGCGGCGCTCGCCGAGGGCAAGGTCGCGCTGATCCTCGCCCTGGAGAGCGCGCCCGGCATCGACGCCTCCGTCGAGCTCTTCCCCACCCTCTTCCGGCTGGGCGTGCGCATGGCCTCCATCGCCCACTGGGGGCGCACCCCGCTCGCCGACGGCAGCCGCGAGGACGCCACCGGCAGCCGGTTGACCGTGCCCGGCGTTCAGGCGCTGCGGGAGATGGAACGCCTCGGGATGCTCTTCGACGTCTCCCACCTGGGGGCGAGCGGCGTCGCCCACGTCCTGGAACTGGCCACCCGGCCGCTCATCGCCACCCACTCGTGCGCCCGCGCCCTGCGCGACCACCACCGCAACCTCACCGACGACCAGATCCGGGGAGTGGCCGCCACCGGGGGAGTGGTGTGCGTGAACTTCGTACCGGACTTCCTCACCGACGACCAGGCGAAGGTGAGCCCAGAGCGGATCGTCGACCACATCGAGCACATCGTCTCCGTGGCCGGGATCGACCACGTCGGCCTCGGCTCGGACTTCGTGCGCGAGGTCATGACCGACGTCACCCCGCCCTGCTGCGAGAGCCTCGACGACGAGGACCCGATGTTCGACTTCCCCGGCCTCGAGGGCCCGGCGGGCATGCCCCTGGTGACCGAGGCGCTCGTCCGCCGGGGCCTGCCGGAGGCGGACGTCCTGAAGGTCCTCGGCGGGAACATGCGGCAGCTCATGACCAAGCACATGGGCTGACATCCGGCGCGGTCACGGTGCCCGGCGGGTCCTTCGACCCGCCGGGCACCGGCCGTTCCACGGGCATTGGGTCCCCGGTACGAATCGGGCGCCCAGGTTGTCACCGCACCACCAACCGGGCCGCGTCCGGCCTGCCTAGCGTGGCGGTCATCCCAACCTGGAGGACCACCGTGCCGGTTGACCAAGAACCCCACCCCCTGCGAGCGGACCACGCGGCCGCCCCCGCCCCCGACCCCGACGCCATGCTCGCCGACCTCGAAGAACTCGTCACCTGCGAGTCGTACTCCGCCGACCACGCCGCCGTCGCCCGCAGCGCCCGGACGGTCGCCGAGCAGGGCACCCGACTGCTCGGCGACC
This sequence comes from Streptomyces sp. NPDC006197, assembly GCF_040613865.1. Classification (NCBI taxonomy): domain Bacteria; kingdom Bacillati; phylum Actinomycetota; class Actinomycetes; order Kitasatosporales; family Streptomycetaceae; genus Streptomyces; species Streptomyces sp. NPDC006197. The sequence goes on from NZ_JBEXSZ010000242.1 coordinate 3,440, forward strand.
ACCCGGAGACGCTCGTGATCGACGGCGTCACACACGTCCGGTGGACTTTCGGAACCCCGCGCGTCCTGCTCCTGGGCCACCACGACACCGTCTGGCCGATCGGCTCGCTCAGGACCCACCCCTGGTCGGTGGAGAACGGCATCGCCCGCGGCCCCGGCGTCTTCGACATGAAGGCCGGCCTGGTCCAGATGTTCCACGCCCTGGCCTCCCTGCCCTCCCTCGACGGGGTGTGCGTGCTCGTCACAGGCGACGAGGAGGTCGGTTCGGACGCCTCCCGCCCGCTCATCGAGGACCTGGCACGCCAGTGCTCGGCCACCTTCGTCCTGGAACCCTCCGCACCCGGAGGAGCACTCAAGACCGGCCGCAAGGGCGTCTCCCTCTACGACGTCACGGTCCACGGCCGGGCCGCCCACTCCGGGCTCGAACCCGAGAAGGGCATCAACGCGGCGACCGAACTGGCCCACCAGATCCTCGCCCTGAGCCGGATCGCCGACACGGTGACCGCGCGGACCGGGCCCGGGACGACGGTCACCCCCACGCTGATGTCGGCCGGCACCGCGAGCAACACCGTGCCCGCCCGCGCCGACCTGAGCGTGGACGTACGCGTGCCCAGCGCCGCCGCCCAGGACGCGGTCGACCAGCTGATCAGGACCCTGCGACCGGAGCACCCCGACGCGCGCCTGAACATCGCCGGCGGCCCCAACCGCCCGCCCCTGGCCCCCGACGCCTCGCACGGCCTCTTCGCCCTGGCCGGCGACATCGCCGTACGCCTCGGCCTCGACCCCCTGCGGCAGGCGGCCGTCGGCGGCGCGTCCGACGGCAACTACACCGCAGGCGTCGGCTGCCCCACCCTCGACGGCCTCGGGGCCGTGGGCGACGGCGCCCACGCCGACCACGAACACGTCGTCACCGCCACGATGCCGGCCCGCGCCCGGCTCCTGGCCCACCTCGTCGGAGCGATGCAGTGACCGCACTCGACGTCCGGGAACTCCACACCATGGAGGACCTCGACACCGTCAGTCGCCTCTACGCCGACATCTGGGGCACGGACGCCGACAGCCCGCCCGTCTCCGCCGAAGTCATGCGCGCCCTGTCCCACGCGGGCAACTACGTGGCCGGCGCGTACGAGAACGACCGCCTGGTCGGCGCGTCCGTCGCCTTCTACGGCGACCCCATCGGCACCACCCTGCACTCCCACATCACCGGCACCGCCATGGGACGCGGCATCGGCCTCGCCCTCAAACGGCACCAGCGCCAGTGGGCCCTCGCGCGCGGGATCAAGCGCATCACGTGGACCTACGACCCGCTGATCCGCCGCAACGCCCACTTCAACCTCGTCAAACTCGGCGCCCGCCCCGAGGAGTACCTCCAGTCCTTCTACGGCGCCATGGACGACGCCATCAACGGCGGCGACGAGTCCGACCGCGTCCTGACCGCCTGGGACCTGACCGCGCCCGCAGGGCCGCACACCTTCGACCTGCCCGCAGATGTGGCCCGCGGTGTCCGCAACGACGACGGCCGCCCCGTGATCGGCCCGACCGATGCCGCCACCGTCCTCATCGACCTTCCCGACGACATCGAGTCCCTGCGCCGCACCGACCCGGGCGCCGCCCGGGAATGGCGCCTTGCCGTACGGCACGTGCTCGGCGACCTGCTCGCCGAGGGAGCCCGCGTCGCCGGCTTCCACGACCGGCACAGCTACGTCGTCCACCGCACCACCGGCACCACCGCCTGAACACCCCACCAGGAGCCACCCGCACATGAAGACCACGATCTCCGGCGTCGAACTGCGCCGCATCGCGATGCCGCTCGTCGCCCCGTTCCGCACCTCCTTCGGCGTCGAGACCAGCCGCGACGTCCTGCTCGTCCGCGTCGTCACCTCCGACGGAACCGAAGGCTGGGCGGAGTGCGCGGCCATGTCCGAGCCCCGCTACTGCTCCGAGTACGTCGACGGGGCCCAGGACGTCCTGCGCCGCTTCCTCGTCCCGGCCCTGCCGAAGAACGGCGTGGACGCGGCCGCCGTCGGCCGCGTACTGGAACCCTTCACCGGCCACCACATGGCGAAGTCGGTCCTGGAGACCGCCGTCCTCGACGCCCAACTCCGCCTGACGGGCGAGTCCTTCGGCTCCTACCTGGGCGCGGCCCGCGACCGCGTTCCCTGCGGCGTCTCCGTCGGCATCATGGACTCGATACCCGAGCTCCTGGACGCGGTGGACGGCTACGTGGCCGAGGGATACGTCCGGATCAAGCTGAAGATCGAACCCGGCTGGGACGTCGAACCCGTCCGCGCCGTCCGTGAGCGCTTCGGCGACGACCTCCTCCTCCAGGTCGACGCCAATGCCGCCTACACCCTCGTCGACGCCCAGCAGCTCGCGAAGCTCGACGACTTCGGCCTCCTCCTCATCGAACAGCCCCTCGCCAACGACGACATGGTCCAGCACGCCCAGCTCGCGAAGCAGCTGCGCACCCCGATCTGCCTGGACGAGTCCATCGAATCCGCCGCCGACGCCGCCGCGGCCGTCTCGCTCGGCGCCTGCTCGATCATCAACGTCAAGCCGGCCCGCGTCGGCGGCTACCTCGAAGCCCGCCGCATCCATGACATCGCCCGTGCCCACGGCGTCCCCGTCTGGTGCGGCGGCATGCTGGAGACCGGCATCGGTCGCGCCGCCAACGTGGCCCTCGCCGCCCTTCCGGGCTTCACCCTCCCCGGCGACACCTCGGGCTCCCACCGCTACTTCGCCACGGACATCACCGAGCCGTTCGTCCTCGCCGACGGCCACCTCGACGTCCCGACGGGCCCGGGTCTCGGCATCGAGCCGCTCCCGGACGTCCTGAAGGAGGTCACCACGTCCACGGAGTGGATCGCGCTCTAGCTCCCAGTAGGGAACGACCACCCGGCGCGAAGGCTCCCTGGGCCCAACCCCGCCCAGGGAGCCTTCGGGCACCTCGTCGGCTGCGACGGAACGGGCCTGCCGGATCGAGGCCCAAATCGGTCCAAGGGGCCGGTCCTCGTGGTGAAGCGGCTGCCAGAGATCCTGGCGGTGGTCAGTAAGGGGCGGGGCTACGACAGGGCCCCGGGCGGGGCCGTGGTGAGGGCCTGTCGGGGTCTGGCCGGACCGTGCCGGGGTCTTGGATTCCGGACGATCACGAGCGGGGGCGGGCGGTCAAATCCCGAACTTTTTCCGCGATGGTGCAGGTCAGCGGATTGTTCGAACTTGGACCGCTCGCGGTGTCCGCGCCCGGGAGGCGGGGCGTGGTACCGGAACACCGCCTCTCAACTGGCCGAACGATCGGTCGGTAGGCCTTTGTCGAAAGCGCGGCCGGAAAGTTGCGGCCACGTGTGCGATCAC
>NZ_JBEXSZ010000243.1:0-6638 GCF_040613865.1 Streptomyces sp. NPDC006197
AGCAACAACACCGTCTGGCCCGTCATCGGCTTCATGGTGCTGCTCGGCTGGCCGCAGATCTCCCGCATCGCCCGCGGCTCGGTGCTCACCGCGAACCACGGCGGCGGGCAGGTCGCGGCGGGGCAGGGCGAGCCGGACGGGCCGGCCGGTGTGCCGGGCGGCCATCGCCGCGAGGACGGCCGGCGGCCGGGGGGTGCCCTTGGAGCCGAAGCCGCCGCCCACGTAGGCGGAGACGACGGTGATCTGTTGCTGGGGCAGCCGGAACAGGCGCGTGAGGACGTCCCGTACGGTCGTCGCGCCCTGGCTGGAGTCGTACACGGTCAGACCGTCGTCGTCCCACCAGGCCGTGGCGGCGTGCGGTTCCATCGGGTGGTTGTGCAGGGCGCCCATGGTGTACGTGGCGTCGAGGCGGACCGGGGACGCGGCGAAGGCGGTGTCGAAGTCACCGCGCTCGCGTACGGCCGGGTGGCCGCCGTTGGCCTTCTCGGGCGTGTAGAGGCGCGGGTGGTCGGCGCTCAGCCGGACGTCGTGCTCGCTCTGCGCGTACTCGATCCGCAGTGCGTCGGCGGCGGCGCGGGCGTTCTCGGGCGTGTCGGCGACCACGACGGCGACGAACCAGCCCCGGTGGGGGACCCGGTCCTCCTGGAGCAGCGCGAGCGTCGGGTCGCCGGCGTCGCCGAGGCGCGGGGCGTTCTCGTAGGTGAGGACGGCGTGCACGCCGGGCCGCCGCAGGATCTCGTCGGCGTGGACGGCGGTGACCCGCCCGCGGGCGACGGCGGCGGGCACCGGGCAGGCATGGAGGCAGCCGGGCGGCGTCCGGTCGACGGCGTAGCGGGCCTCGCCCGTCACCTTCTGGCGGGCGTCACGCCGGACGGCCGCCGGAGGCTGCGCGGTCGCGGGTTCGTGACGGGTCATGGCGTGGTGCCTCCTCCGGTCGGCGTACGGCGGGGTGTGGGCGGTCGGACGTCCGGCGGGCGGACGGATGCCGGACGGGCCGGTCGACACAGGGCAGGACGTCCGAACGTCCTGGCGGCGGGGCGGACGGGCGACGCGCCGCAGGGCGCCGGCGGGGCGGCGTCGGGGCGCAGGCGCGTCGCGGTCGTCACGGGGCGGCCGTGGCGGCGCGGGACGCGAGGTCCCCCAGGAGGCTCACGGCGAGGTTGCGGGCCAACGGCACCTTGAAGCCGTTGTCGCGCAGCGGCTCGGCGGCGGCGAGTTCGGCATCGGCGGCCCGCCGGAAGGTCTCGGTGGTGGCCGGCGCGCCCCGCAACACCTCCTCCGCCGCCCGCGCCCGCCAGGGCTTGTGGGCGAGACCGCCGAAAGCGAGGGCGGCGTGCCCCACCCGGCCGTCCTCGACGGTCAGGACGAGGGCGACGGAGGCGAGCGCGAAGGCGTACGAGGCGCGGTCACGGGCCTTGCGGTAGGCGCTGAGCGCGCCGGGCGGCGGCGCGGGGAGCGTCACGCCCGTGATGAGTTCGCCGGGTGCGACGACGGTGTCCAGGTCCGGGCGGTCGCCGGGCAGCCGGTGGAACGCGGCGACGGGCACCGTCCGCTCGCCGTCCGCCCCGCGCAGCCGGACCTCCGCGTCGAGGGCGGCGAGGGCGACGGCCATGTCCGAGGGGTGCGTGGCGACACAGTGCGCGGAGTGGCCGAGGACCGCGAGGTCCCGGTGGACGCCCTCCCGGGCGGGGCAGCCGGAACCGGGCACGCGCTTGTTGCACGGCGTGGACGTGTCCTGGAAGTAGGGGCAGCGGGTGCGCTGGAGGAGGTTGCCTCCGGTGGTGGCCGCGTTGCGGAGCTGGGGCGAGGCGCCGGCCAGCAGGGCCTGGGACAGCACGGGGTAGCGGGTGCGCACGGCGGGGTGGGCGGCGACGTCGCTGTTGCGCGCGGTCGCCCCGATCAGCAGGCCGCCGTCGGGGGTCTCCTCGACACCGTCGAGGGGCAGGGCGCCGAGGTCGACGAGCAGCGGCGGCCCGGTGACGCCCAGTTTCATCAGGTCCACGAGATTGGTGCCGCCCGCCAGGAAGCGGGCGCCGGGGTGGGCCGCGAGGTGTGCGATGGCCTCCTCGGTGCGTTCGGGGCGCACGTACGCGAAGGGCTTCACCGCGCGGCCTCCTCGATCGCGGCCACGATGTTCGGGTAGGCGCCGCAGCGGCAGATGTTCCCGCTCATGCGTTCCCGGATCTCGTCCGGTGTGAGGGTGACGGGGTCGCCCGGCAGGCGTTCCGGCGGTGTCACGTGCGACGGTTCGCCGCGCGCGGCCTCGTCCAGCAGGGCCACGGCCGAGCAGATCTGGCCCGGCGTGCAGTAGCCGCACTGCAGGGCGTCCCGGGCGACGAACGCCTCCTGGACCGGATGGAGGCGCTCGCCGTCCGTGAGGCCCTCGACGGTGATGACGGAACGGCCCGCGCACGCGACGGCGAACAGCAGGCAGCTGTTCACGCGCCGGCCATCGAGGAGGACGGTGCAGGCACCGCACTGCCCGTGGTCGCAGCCCTTCTTGGTGCCGGTGAGGTCGAGGTGGTCGCGCAGCGCGTCCAGCAGGGTCGTGCGGTGGTCCAGGGCGAGCGAGCGGTCCGCTCCGTTGACGCGCAGCGTCACCGTGGACGCGCGCTCCGGCAGGGCCTGGTCCACGGGCCTTCCTCCTCACCTCGGGGCCTTCGCCGACGCGGGCCCGGACATCCGCGGGGTGGCGACACGTGGGCGGGCCCGACCGACCGGATCGCCGCTCGACACGCCCGCCGGCCCGTCCGCCCGCGGGTGCGGACCCGTGTCCGTCGGCGTGCCCGTCTGCGTGTCCATCCGTACGTGCCTGCGTCGACGCTATGCGACGACCGCCTCCCCCGCCTCCCGAGTCGACGACGCTGCGGGTCGATACACCTGGGCCGGTTCGTTTGGATCACTTCCGCTGGCCGAGGTTGTCGTTGACGATGTCCGTGTGACTCACCGCATCAGCACTCTGATCTCGGCCTTCGGCGTCCTTGCCAGCGTCATGCTGCTCGTTTTTACCGTTCGTGAGTACCGTTCTGGGGCGTCGGTCCTCTGGCTCATGGCTGGAGCCGTGATCTTCCTCAGCGCTTCGTACACGCTCGTGCGGGACGTGCGGCGGCTCCGCACTGGGCCGACCGCCTGACAGCTGCACCGTTCCAACCAGCCCCGCCGGTCGTTGTCCGTGCGTGCCGTTGACTGACGCGCAGTGGGTGCGAATCGAGCCGTTACTCCCGGATCGGACGCCGCGGCGGGGTGGCCGGTGGGGCCCCGGCCGGCGAACCTGCGGACCACGCCACCGGCCGGTCCCGCGGCGGACTGACCACAAAGATTCACCTGGCCTCCGACGCCCACTGCCGGCCACCGGCCTTCGACCGCGAGGCGTACAAGCAGCGCAACACCGTCGAACGCTGCATCAACCGCTTGAAGCAGTGGCGCGGCATCGCCACCCGCTACGAGAAGACCGCAACCATCTACCTGGCCGGGCTCCACATCGCGGGCATCTTCCTCTGGTCGGCACGATGACCCAGACGAAACCGCCTAGCTGCGGCCCACCAGAGTCGTCACGTACGGCACGAGTCCCTGCCGGGTGTAGAAGCGGATGGCGTCCGCGTTACTGGCGATGACGTCAAGCTGGTACTCCCGTGCTCCCCGCTTCACGAACTCAGCGCGGACCGCCTCGAACAGGCGAGTCCCGACCCCGCCGCCCCGCTGGTCGGCCCGTATGGAAAGGCTCTCCAGGACACCGGTTTTCGCTCCTCGTTCCCAGGATCCCGGCGGCTGTTCCCTCACATGGGCCATGGCATAGCCGACGAGTTCGCCATCGGCTTCGGCGGCCAGGACGAAGGCATCCGGGGAAGCCAGCCATGTCTCGTACTTGGCCCTGCGATGCCTCCACGAAGCCTCAGGGGACAGTGAGGGTGAGAACTCTTCCAGATGCCCGGCCACGGCCACATGGTGGCTGTGCAGGGCTTTCCACAGGGGTTCGAGATCGTCGAGACGGTCAGCTGGTATGTGTCCGATCAAGAGGTGCTGGCTCATCCGAACACCTTATGAGAACGACGATCTGCCGCTGGTCCGCCGGTGATCCAAACGAAACCGCCTAAGCCGTGTTGTGGAAGTGCAGGCTCCTCCGCACAACGCGATGTCTGATTGCCGCCAGCAAGATCCTTCTGTGGTGACCATGCTGGCGGCATGACGATGTCATCCACTACGGACTCAGCGACAGTTACGGACTCAGCGACAGTCCTCACCGGTATGTATGCGGCTGAGGCGGAGTACTTGGCGGCAGGCGGCCCTGGCGAGGCTTCGTTCGACCTGCTCGCCCCCTTCTTTGCGCCTGATGTCGAGCTGCATCAAGCAGATGCTCTGCCCTATGGCGGCACTTGGCGTGGGCACAAGGGCATGACGCAGTTCTTCCTCATGATGGGAGAGGCGTGGGAGTCGTTCGACATGGTGGAGCAGGAGTTTCTTGCCACCGGTGAGACTGCGGTCGTGCTCACACAGGTCCGCGCTCGCGCTCGTGCGACCGGCCGTGAACTCAGCTTCCCGATTCTGCAAACGATCACGGTCAAGGACGGGCGGATCACCGAGGTTCGTCCGTTCTACTGGGACACGCGGGCTATCGCCGACGCCTGCGCCGTGCCCACACCGACAGACTGAGGTCGACAGAAAACCCGCCGGTCACAGCCACTCGTTGAGGACTGCCACCAGCACGGCCGCCTCGTAGCAGACGGCAAGCTTGTCGTACCTCGTGGCCACGGCCCGGTGACGCCTGAGGCGGTTGATCCCGCACTCGACCGCGTGGCGCTCGCGGCAGTCGCTCTCGTCGAACTTCGGCGGCCGACCGCCACGGGAGCCAAGTTTCCGGCGGCTACGGATTCGGTCTGCCGGGACCGGAACGGTCGCCCCGATACCGCGTCTGCGCAGGAGGCGCGCTGCGACGGATTACCGGGACGGCTCCTTCGTCGCGGGCGCTTTCACCCTGCCGGGCACGGAAGGTGACTGGACGCCCGAAGGGGTACTCGTCGCAGTCCAGGCCGGTGGGGTCCGCGAAGGTCACGGTCGACCGGGCGCTCGAGGGCGCCCCGCCGGCGACGATGGCGATCGGCCAGTCCGTCCTCCGGCAGGCCAGCCGGCCGATAGAACTCCACCATCGTCCGGGCGCCCCCGAGAACGCGTTATGCCCCGCACCTGAGGTCGTCAGGGGCGAGGGCATACAGGGGGCGCACCGACAACCAGTCGACACGACCTCACACCGCCGACCCCAGCGGGTCAGACCGGAGGTGAAAACCCCAAGACCTGGCGACGTGGGCCAGCTATAGTCCTGGTGTGGCCGTCGTAGCGATCTCTCGCCGATTTACCGGCCCCCTGGCCCCCGAAGGGTGCCGCAGGGGTCGGACTTCGCCACGTCTCCAGAGCTGAGGCGGCCGACCCCACCGTGCGGTCGAGCCCAGGGGCTGGGGGGTTTCCGAAACCCCGTCACTGCTCTTGGCCAGGAGGCCGACATGCCCGCCCGTCTTTCCGCCGAACAGCTCGCCCGTGACCTGTCCGTCCGGGACCTCACCGATCCTGCCGCTGGACCGCACGCCCTCCAGTCCGTCCTCAACCGCGCCGTCGAGGCACTGGCGGAACGCTGGGGTTGCGAGGTCCGCTGGTGCCGCGGCGAGCGCACCGTCACCGTCGAGGACAACTACGACAATCTCGGTTACCGCGCCGACGACATCACCCGCGACGCCCGGTACACCCGCTACGTCGACGACCAGCACATGCTGCGCAGCCACTCCAGCGCGCTGATCCCGGCCGCGTTGCGTGCGCTGGCCGCGGACCCGGCCGACGACGTCCTCCTGGTCTGCCCCGGACTGGTCTACCGCCGCGACAGCATCGACCGTCTGCACACCGGCACTCCCCACCAGCTCGACCTGTGGCGCATCACCCGCCGCCCGGCCCCCATGACCACCGCCGACCTGGACGACATGGTCGCCACTCTCGTGGCGGGAATCCTTCCCGGGGCGAAGCACCGCCACGAGGACCGCGTCCACCCCTACACCCTCTCCGGCCGCCAGGTGGACGTGGACCGCGACGGCGAGTGGATCGAGGTGGCGGAGTGCGGCCTGACGCACCCGCAGGTGCTTGAGCGGGCCGGCCTCGACGCCTCTTGGAGCGGCCTCGCGCTCGGCATGGGGCTCGACCGGATGCTGATGCTGCTCAAGGGCATCCCGGACATCCGCATCCTGCGCTCGGCCAAACCGTCCGTGGCCGCACAGATGGCCGACCTGACTCCCTATCGGGCCGTGTCCGCGATGCCCGCCATCCGCCGGGACCTGTCCGTCGCCGTCGACCACGACGACCTGGCCGAAGACCTCGGCGACCGGGTTCGCGACGCCCTCGGCCCCGACGCCGACTGCGTGGAAACCGTCGAGATCCTCAGCCAGACGCCGTGCGCCGAACTCCCGCCGCAGGCCCTGGAACGGCTCGGAGCCCGCCCGGACCAGAAGAACGTCCTCCTCAAGGTGATCCTGCGGCACCTGGACCGCACCCTCACCGACCACGACGCCCGAGCTGATCGACCCGGTCATGGTGGCAGCGTTCGAGGGCTGGAACGACGCCGGCGACGCCGCCTCCACCGCGGTCGCCCACCTGGACCGGGA
>NZ_JBEXSZ010000244.1:0-6565 GCF_040613865.1 Streptomyces sp. NPDC006197
CGCGCGCCGGCCGCCATCACGTCGGAGGCGGCGAAGACGGCGTCCAGGTCGGGCCGGCGCTCCAGGAGCTCCCGCATGGCGCGCCGGCCGCCCTCCTCGGTGAAGTCGCCGGTGGCGACGAGAGTCTCGTCGGGCGTGAGTCCGGCCTCCGTGAGGCCCTCGCGGTAGCCGTCGAGGCGGCAGCGGGCCACGTACATGTCGAGGGGGCCGGTGACGGTGGCGATCCGCTGCCTGCCGCGGGCGGCGAGGTGGGCGACGGCGGTCCGGCCGGCGCCGGTGTTGTCGGAGTCGACGAAGGCGACGCGTTCGGCTTCGGTGCGGCGGCCGTTGAGGACGGCGGGCAGGCCGAGGGCGCGGACCTGGTCGGGCAGCGGGTCGTCGCCGTGCACGGAGACGAGGAGGACGCCGTCGACGCGCTGCGCGGCGAGGTACTGCTCGAAGCGCTGCCGCTCCTGTTCGCTGCGGATGAGGGTCAGCAGCAACTGCTTGTCCGCGGCGGCGAGTTCGGCGCTGACCCCGCGGATGATGTCGAGGAAGTACGGCTCGGCGAAGAGCCGCGCCTCGGTCTCGGGGATCACCAGGGCGACGGCGTCGGTGCGGCTGCCGGCGAGGGCGCGGGCGGCCCGGTTGGGGACGTAACCGAGTTCGGCGACGGCCCGTTCGACGGCGGCCTTGGCCTGTTCGCTCACCTTCGGGGAGCCGTTGATGACCCGGGAGACCGTGCCGCGCCCGACTCCGGCCCGGGCCGCGACCTCCTCGAGGGTGGGCCTGCCGGTCTGTCGCCCGCTCACCGCCATGTGCCGCTTCTCCCCTCGGGGCGCCGCCCCCACCTGCGTCTCACGCGACGTTCCACGCGAACCTATCAGGCGGGGCGGGGCGCGCCGGGGTCGTCGGCGGAGTGCTTCAGTCGCCGGTCGGGGCGAGCTCGGCCATGGCGCCCCAGCCCTGCTGCGGGACCTCGACGTTGATGATCTCGGGGGTGGCGGCGATGGCGTCGGCCATGGCGGAGAGTCCGGCCGTGAAGTGCTCGGAGGCGACGTGGGCGGCGCCCGCCTCCGCGTCGGCGAAGGCCTCCAGGAGGACGAAGACGTTCGGGTCGTCGACGCTGCGGGACCAGTCGAAGAAGAGGTTGCCGGGCTCCGCGCGGGTGGCGCGCGTGAACTCGTCGACGAGGTCGAGCCAGTGGTCGGCGCGGTCGGGGCGGACGGTGAACCGTACGGCGATGAAGATCATGGGTCCATCCTGCGGCAGCACGGCGGGCGCGGCAGCGCGGCGAGCAGCGCCTTGCCGTGGGCGGTCGCGGCAGACCGGGAGCTCGCCGGTCCCGGCGCCGAGTCCGTGGTGCCGCTGGTGGGAGCGGTGCAGGGCCGGGACGCGGGGGCCACCCGCGCCCGTTCGGACGTACGTTCCGTGGCCGTTTCGCCTCACTCCGTATCACCGCAGGTCAAACCGTTCTTATGTGCATAAGACACTCTTTCGGCGTACCGTCGTGTGGTTGCCCCAGTCCTCGACGCCCCGGGAGAGCGTGTGCCCCGCTCCAGGAACGACCTTGCCCCGACGCCCCGTGAGGGGCGCCGCCCGCTTCTTCGGGCGGCGGCGATCGCGACGGGTGTGGTGGCCGTCGCCGCGGGGGGTCTGTACGTGGCGGGTCTGGTCGCCACCGGGGACGACATATCCGCCGGCACCCGGGTCGACGGCGTGGACATCGGCGGCATGAGCCGCGCCGAGGCCCGGGCCAGGCTGACGGCCGCGGCCCCGGCCTCCTGGAAGGCGCCGATACCCGTGCGGGTCGGCGACCGCGCCGCCACCGTGGACCCGGCCTCCGCCGGTCTGACCGTGGACGTCGCGAAGACCGCCGACCTGGCGGCCGACCCGTCCCGCGACCCCTTCACCGTGATCGGGCGGCTGTTCTCCTCCGACGAGCGCGAGATCCGGCCGGTGCTCGCGTACGACGAGGCCAAGACCCGGGCCGCCGTGGCCGATCTGGCCGAGCGGAACGACCGGGCGGTCCGCGAGGGGTCCGTCGCCTTCCGTGACGGCAAGGCCGTCGCGACGCAGCCCGTCGCGGGCCGGAAGCTGGACACGGATCGCGCCGCCGAGTCCCTGCGCGCGGCCTACCCGGCCGCCACGGGCGCCGCCGCGGTGTCGCTCCCGGTCTCGGTGACCGAGCCCAAGCTGCCCGCCGCCGAGGTGTCCCGCTTCCTCGACACGTACGCGAAGCCCGCCGTCTCCGGCCCCGTGACGCTCACCGCGGCCGGCCAGCGGCTGCGGATCTCTCCCGACACGCTCGCCGACCACCTCGCCGTCAAGGACGACGGCGGCCGCCTCACCGCCTCCCTCGACGAGCAGGCCCTGCTGCGCGACCCGGACGTGGCGCGGCCCCTCGCGGCGCTGACGAACGCGCCGGAAGAGGGGTCCCTCGGGGTGCGCGACGGCAAGGTCGTCGTGGAGTCGGAGGGCCGGCCGGGCCACGAGGTGACCGCGAAGGCCCTGGGCGACGCCGTGCGCCCGCTGCTCACCAGGACGGGCGAGGCGGCCCGTACGGCTCCGGTGGCCACCAGGGTCACCGAGCCGGAGCTGACCTCCGCCTCGCTGGCCCGTCTGGGCATCACCGAGCAGATGTCGACGTTCACGGTGAACTTCCCCACCGCGCCGTACCGGACGACGAACATCGGCCGGGCGGCCGAGCTCATCAACGGCTCGCTGGTGCAGCCGGGCGAGGTGTGGAGCTTCAACAAGACGGTCGGCGAGCGGACCCCGGACAACGGCTTCGTCGACGGCACGATGATCCTCGACGGCTCGTACCGCTCCGCACCCGGCGGCGGCGTGTCGGCCATGGCCACCACCGTCTACAACGCCATGTTCTTCGCGGGGGTGCAGCCCGTCGAGCACGGCGCCCACTCCTTCTACATCGAGCGCTACCCGGCCGGCCGGGAGGCGACCGTCGCCTGGGGCTCGCTCGACCTGAAGTTCCGCAACGACACGGGCAAGCCGATCTACATCAAGGCGAGCGCCACGGACTCCTCGGTCACCGTGAGCTTCCTCGGCACGAAGAAGTACGACTCCGTCGAGGCGGTCGCCGGACCGCGCACGAACATCACGCAGCCCACGAAGCGCGAGGGCACCGGCAAGGCCTGCGTGCCGCAGCCGCCCCTGGAGGGCTTCGACATCTCGGTGGACCGCGTCTTCAAGAACGACGGCGTCGAGGTCAAGCGGGAGACCTACAGGACCCACTACACCCCGCGCGACGAGGTGACCTGCGTGCCGACCGCCCAGGAGGGCGACGCCCACTGACGGAAGGGTGTCTTCCGGTACGCCCGGGGCATGACTTCGGAGCGCGGTCCGTCGGTCTCCCGACGGACCGCCCCGAACCTCCCCGGACCGTCGGAGGCACGCCTTGGCACAGCGCAGCGACCCCTTCGAGCGGCTCCTCGACGAGGCGGCGCGGGCGGGCACGTACCCGGGCGCCGCATGGGCCGTGGGCGACGCCCGTACGACCCTCTCGTCCGGGGCGGTCGGGCTGCTCGACCCGGCGCACCCCGGCGCTCCGACGCGCCCGGACACCCTCTTCGACGTCGCGAGCCTCACCAAGATCCTCGCGGTCTGGGCGGTCGTCGGCACGCTCGTCGACGCCGGGAAGCTCGACCTGTCCGCCCCGCTCGGCTCGTACTGGCCCGAAGCCGCGGGCCGGCCGCTCGCCGGGGCGACGGCGCTCCACCTCCTCACCCACACCGCGGGCCTGCCGCTCCGCGCCAACCTCCGGCACCTGTACGGCTCCGACCCGCAGGACGTCCGCGACGGCGTCCTCGCCGAGCCCCTGCGGCACCGGCCCGGCGAGGCCGTCGCGTACACCGACCGGGCGGCCCTGGTCCTCGGCTACCTCGCCGAGCACCTCACCCGGCAGCCGCTCCCCCGGCTCGCCCGGGACCGGGTCTGGACGCCCCTCGCCATGACGGAGACCCGGTACGGGCCGCTGCCCGCCGAGGCCGGGGAGCGGTGCGCGCCCACCGAGTACGACGAGGAGAGCGGCGCCCCGCTCCGGGGCACCGTCCACGACTTCTCGGCCCGGCTCCTCGGCGGCGCCTGCGGGATCGCGGGGGTCTTCACCACCACCGCCGACATCGGCCGGTTCCTGCGCCACCTGCTCGACCCGGTGCCCGGCACCTTCTCCGCCGGGTGGACGGCCGCCTCGCTGCGCGTCCGCACCGGCCGGCTCGTCCCGCCGCGCGGGCTGTTCTGGCACCCGGCGCCGGGCACGGAGCCGGCGGAGGACGTCTGGGCGCACTTCGGCTTCACCGGCACGGCCCTGTGGGTGTCGCCCGCGCGCGGCCGCTGGGCCGTCCTGCTCACCAACCGGCTCCGCCTCACCCGGGACCCCGGCCCGCTGGCCCTGGTCAGGGAGGGCTTCCGGACCCTCGCCTTCGGCTGACCACCAGGCGGAATCGGGATGCCGCGCCGGGAGGAGGCCGGGGCCTACGTCGACGCGCAGCTCGGCCGCGCCGCCGACGGCAGGGTCGTCCCGTACGTCCAGGTCGACCCGGCGACCGGCCGGGTGGTCGGCGCCACCGCCTTCCTGGACCCGCGCCCGTGGCCCTCCGGGGAGGGCCTGTGCGCGATCGAGATCGGCTTCACCTGGCTCGCGGCCTCCGCCCAGGGCACCGGGGTGAACACCGAGGCCAAGTACCTGCTCCTCCGGCACGCCTTCGAGAGCTGGGACGTGGCCCGGGTCGACCTCAGGACCGACGCCCGCAACGCCCGCTCGCGGGCCGCGATCGCGAGCGTCGGCGCGAGCTTCGAGGGCGTCCTGCGCAACTGGTCCGCCTCCTGGGTCCCGGGCGAGGACGGCCGCCTCCGGGACTCCGCCGTCTTCTCGATCGTCGCCGAGGAGTGGCCCGAGCGCCGCGCGGCACTCGAGGAACGCCTCGCCGCCGCCCGAGCGCGGCGGATCCCGACGTGACCCGTCGTACGGTTCGGCACCCCTTGATTGATCAAACCGACCGGGGGTTACCATATGAGCGCCGCCTAGCTCGAAAGATAATCTTGTGACTGTCAATGACGACTCGTTCACCAGCTGGAAGAACCGCGAGGAGATCGCGGAGTCGATGATCCCGATCATCGGGAAGCTGCACCGGGAGCAGGACGTCACCGTCCTGGTCCACAGCCGCTCCCTGGTGAACAAGTCGGTGGTCAGCATCCTCAAGACCCACCGCTTCGCCCGGCAGATCGACGGCGAGGAGCTCTCGGTCACCGAGACGCTGCCGTTCCTCGAGACGCTCACGACGCTCGACCTGGGCCCGTGCCAGATCGACATCGGCGTGCTGGCCGCGGACTACAAGACCGACGACCGCGGTCTCTCGGTGGCGGAGTTCACCGCCGAGGCCGTCGCGGGCGCCACCGGCGAGAACAAGATCGAGCGCCGTGACGGACGCGACGTCGTCCTCTACGGCTTCGGCCGCATCGGCCGCCTCGTCGCCCGCCTCCTCATCGAGAAGGCCGGCTCCGGCAACGGTCTGCGCCTGCGCGCGATCGTCGTCCGCGGCGGCGGCGACCAGGACCTCGTGAAGCGCGCCTCGCTGCTGCGCCGCGACTCCATCCACGGCCAGTTCCAGGGCACGATCACGGTCGACGAGGCGAACAGCACCATCGTCGCCAACGGCAACACGATCAAGGTGATCTACGCCAACGACCCCTCCGAGGTCGACTACACGGCGTACGGCATCGACAACGCCATCCTCATCGACAACACCGGCAAGTGGCGGGACCGCGAGGGCCTCTCCAAGCACCTGCGCCCCGGCATCGACAAGGTCGTCCTGACCGCGCCCGGCAAGGGCGACGTGCCGAACATCGTGCACGGCGTCAACCACGACACGGTGAAGCCGGACGAGCAGATCCTGTCCTGCGCCTCCTGCACGACCAACGCGATCGTCCCGCCGCTGAAGGCCATGGACGACGAGTACGGCGTGCTGCGCGGCCACGTGGAGACGGTCCACTCGTTCACGAACGACCAGAACCTGCTGGACAACTACCACAAGGCCGACCGCCGCGGCCGCTCCGCGCCGCTCAACATGGTCATCACGGAGACGGGTGCCGCCTCCGCCGTGGCCAAGGCGCTGCCCGACCTGAAGGCGCCGATCACCGGCAGCTCGATCCGCGTCCCCGTCCCGGACGTCTCGATCGCCATCCTGAGCCTGCGCCTGGGCCGCGAGACCACCCGCGAGGAGGTCCTCGAGTACCTCCGCGACGTCTCGCTGCACTCGCCGCTGAAGCGCCAGATCGACTTCACCACGGCCCCCGACGCCGTCTCGATGGACTTCGTCGGCTCGCGCCACGCGTCCATCGTCGACGCCGGCGCGACCAAGGTCGACGGCGACAACGCGATCCTGTACCTGTGGTACGACAACGAGTTCGGCTACTCGTGCCAGGTCATCCGGGTCGTCCAGCACGTCTCCGGCGTGGAGTACCCGACCTTCCCGGTCCCGGCGGTCTGATCTCCGGCACGCCCGACGGCACGGCGGCGCGCCCCGGCGCATCCCCCTACGCGGCTGTCAGTCGCCGGCCGTCGGCC
>NZ_JBEXSZ010000245.1:0-6548 GCF_040613865.1 Streptomyces sp. NPDC006197
CCCGAGAACCGGCCCGCGGACTGGAAGCAGCAGATGAACCGCTGGGACCGCTACCACTACCTCCGCGTCGCCGTCATCATCACCGCCTTCACCCTGCTGGCCACCGCCCTCACCTGACCCCACGAGCCGACAACACCCCGACCACCAACCACAACCGCTCCCTGGGCGGCAGCGGGCCACCGAATGACCGGGCACCGAACCCGGCGGGCATTTCCCGCCACTGCCCGCCCGCCCGTCCGAACAGCCACGTCACTGCGTGGCCACCGACCGGGCGATGGGGGCGGCGTGACGGCGGGTCCGTGACGGGCAGGGCTCCCGCGCCGTTGAGGGAGGTGGTTGAGGGAGGTGCTCGACCTCGCGACCCACCGGCACGGGAGCCCCGTCGGCTCCCCGTCCTGCCGCACTCGACCTGCCCCACGCCCTGGTCGAGCGGGCCCCGTGCTCATCGTCGTCCGTGGGGGCGACCGGCGGTGCCGACTCCCATTGAACTGCCGGTCAGCCGGCCTGGCCGGTGGGCATGATGGTGACCTGCTGGAGGTTCACCCGCGGCGGCAGCGTGGCGATGAAGCCGACGGTCTCTGCGATGTCCTGCGCCGTGAGCCACTCCATGGTCTCCTTGGAGCCGGCCAGCCAGTCCCGGGCGCCCTGGTCAGTGACGTGACTCTGCAGCTCGGTGCCGACGATGCCCGGTTCGATCGCCGAGACACGCACGTTCTTCGCGCCCAGTTCGGCCCGGAGGTGACGGGAGAGGTGGGTCACGTATGCCTTCGTGCCGGAGTAGACCGCGAAGTTCGGGAAGATGTTCTGCGCCGCGATCGACGAGGTGTTGATCAGGTCGGCCACACCGCGTTCGGCAGCGGCCTCGACCAGCTGCGGGGTGAACGCGCCGATCGCGTTCATCAGACCGGTGATGTTCAGGTCGATCTGGTGCTTCCACTGGTCGGTCGCCAGCTCCTCGATCGGAGCGGGCAGCATGACGCCGGCGTTGTTCAGGAGCAGGTCGGCACCGCCGAACTCGGCCTCCACCCGGTCGGCGGCGCCCTGCAGAGCGGCGGCGTCGGTCACGTCGGCAGCGATTGCCACCGCGCTGCCGCCGTTCTTCTCGATACGGGCGACGAGGTCCGCCAACCGGTCGGCACGCCGCGCCAGGACGACGACGCGGGCACCCAGGGACGCCAGTTGCTCGGCGGACGCCTCACCGATGCCGCTGGAGGCGCCGGTGACGACCGCGACGCGACCGGCCAGGGGCTGGGACATGGTGTTCGTGGACATGATGCGTACCTTCCAAGAGGGAGGGGGGAGGATGAGATCGCGGCCGGCTCCGCCAACCGCACATCCAGCACACCACCCGGCCGAGCCCCTCGGGACGCCATGACTGGCCCTGTCCAAACTGGTACCCGCAGGGCCACCTTGGAGCGGACACGGGACCGCTGACGTGCTCACACTGGAGGCATGGACCGCACCAAGGAAATCTCCGGCTTCCTGCGCTCACGGCGTGCGCGCATCACCCCGGGAGAGGCCGGACTGCCCTCCGACGGGCGTGTCCGCCGCGTTCCCGGCCTGCGCAGGGACGAGGCGGCCCGCTTGGCCGGCGTCAGTACCGAGTACTACACGCGTCTGGAACAAGGACGGGCGGGCAACCCCTCCACCGAGGTCGTGGAAGCGATCGCCCACGCGCTGCGGCTGGACGAGACCGAACGCGAGCACCTCACCGACCTTCTGCGGTCCGGCGCCCGGACTGCACGCCGCGCGCCGGCCAAGGCCCAGCGGGTCCGCCCGGGCCTGCACCTGATGCTGGAGACCCTCAACCACGTGCCGGCCTTCATCCTGGGCCGACGCACCGACGTGCTGGCCTCCAACCGGCTCGCCAGGGCGGTCCTCACCGACTTCGACACCCTCCCCGCCACCCGCCGCAACCTGGCACGCTACTACCTCCTGGACCCCGAGGCCCGCGAGCGCGTGGGCGACTGGGAACGGATCGCCGCGGAGACGGTGGCCATCCTCCGGCTGGAAGCAGGCCGCTACCCCCACGACCGGCAGCTCGCCGACCTCGTCGGTGAACTCACCCTCCGATGCACCGAGTTCACCTCCTGGTGGAACGACCACCGGGTGCTGCGCCGCACCCACGGCACCAAGCGCTACCACCACCCCCTCGTCGGGGACCTGCACTTCTCCTATGAGTCCTTCCAGGCCCCCGGCGACGCGGAACAGACCCTGTGCGTCTACAACGTCGAACCCGGCTCCGAAACCGCCCAGGCCCTACAGGTCCTGGCCAGCTGGACCGCACCCGAGACCACGGCACCCGCCACCCCGCACCCCGGCTGACACCACCGCCGTCCGCCCACCCCGCGAAGGACCGCAACGCCGCGCTGCCGGCACACATCGTGCGCGGCCACTCCCTGACGGCCCGGAGTGGCTCTCGGGGAGGCGCATGCGCAGTTCGGTCGACGGCGTGCCCCGGTCGCCTGCCCGGCTCACCTCGGCGCCGGTTTCAGATGCTGTGGGAGACGACTCCCCGTCACCTTCGCCCCTCGGGCTCAGGACGACGGCAGCAGCTCCAGTTGCCGGAGCATGGAGAGCTGGTCGACGACGTCCCAGTGTTCGACGAGCCGACCGTCGTCCAGCCGGAAGATGTCGATTCCGGCGAAGCGGCATGATCGTCCCGTCGGGGGAATGCCCAGGAAGGTTCCGGAGTGAGTGGCGTTGTTGGTCCAACGGATCACGACGCGGTCTCCCTCCGCGATGAGGTCCTCGATGGTGAAGGTGGGTGACAGCCCTTCCACGAGCATGGTCACTCGATCCTTCAGCCCCTCACGTCCCTCGCGCTGCCCGGGCAGCGGGTCGTTCTCCTGATAGTTCGTCGAGGCCAGCTCGTCGATGACCTCCACACGCCGCTCGTTGAGCACTTCCTCGAAAAGCCGGCGCACCAGCGCCTTGTTGGTCTCGGCGGACACGAAGCGATCTCCTCGATGGTGCCAGGGGATGCTGTCCATCACGACGGCATCCGCTCTTCGGCGGACAGCGTCTCCGAGCGGGTCTCATCGCGGCGCCGTCGCCGCGCCGATGCCGCCTCGGCTTCACTCCACCGGCACTGTCCCTCGCCGTGGCCCAGGCCGAGACCGAAGGCATCGACTTGTACTCGTCCCGCTCGGCGCGATCGCCGCCCTGGTGTCCGCAGCGCCGTGTCGTCTGAATGCGGATCAGGAATGGCGGCGAGCCCGCCGCCCGTCGCCTCCGGGGCGCCGATGGGTGCCCTGACGCCCTTCCGCGCGTCCGGGACGCCGACGCGATGAACGCGCTGACACACCCGCCCGAACTTTCGAGCACGGTTTCGATCGGGGCGGAGGCCGAGTATGCGGGACCGGAAACCATCGGCAGGATGGCCGGTCCAGCATGAGTTCGTAGAGGGGCAGGCGGCGGTCTCCCGGATGGTGACGTCGATGCGCCGGCCACGGTCGGGGTCAAGGGCGTGGATGAAGACGCCGCAGAAGGTCTCGCCCTCGGTCCCCTGCGCGGCAGGGCCGTACGGTGAGGCCGAGGCCGAGGCCGAGGCCGAGGCCGTACAGACGGGCGATGCCATGCATCGCGTGGTGCACGCCGTCGCCTCGTAGGCGGCAGTCATGCAGGACCTTCCAGGCCTTCACTCGGGCGAAGGCGTGCTCGACCCGGGCCCCCCGCCGGTGCTCGGCGTTGTCTTCTTCCTCGCCGGGAAGCAGGACCCGGCCGGGGCGTTTGCGATGCGGGGCGACGAGGCCGGTGTTGAGGTACGCACCGCCGGCCGACACAGTCACGCCGTCGAGGCGCCGGGCCACGCCGGCGTCCGGCCATGCCCTGGTGTCCGTGACATTGCCGGGCATCGGGCGACCACGGCGACCACGAGCTTGGTGGCGGCGTCGACTCCTTCGGTTCCTCCGCTGTCCGGCATGGCATCCCTTCGTGAGCACGGAGATCCGGGAGAGGCGGGGACACACAGGTCAGGCGGTGAAGTACCGGTCGAACAGCTGAGGCAGGTAGTCCGCCGTCAAGCCGAGGCGACCCGCTGCGGCCGGCGAGGGTACGAAGCCGATCTCGTCGAGTTCCGGCCCTGTGCCGGACCTGGCCTCCACGACGGACAGGTCCGCGTGCAGGCGGCGTACGAGCGCACCGGACACGGGCGGGCAGAGAAAGTGGAAGCCGAGGCTGCCGAACCGGCTGCCCCGGCTGAGGGCCCACAGCCGCAGCTCCTCGACGGCGACGCGCACACCGGTCTCCTCGACCAACTCGCGGGCGGCGTGCCCGCGCAGCTCCGCCGTGTTCAGGGGCCTGCCGACCAAAGGTGGTTCGACCGCGCCACCCGGCAGGCTCCACCGGCCGGGCGCCGCGGTGGCGGGAGACCCGCGTCCGACCATGAGACCCTCCTCGGTGGGCAGGAGAACGGTGACGAACACAGAGCCGGGAACCTGCTCGGGCGGTCGTAACCGACGCAGGGCACGGTAGCGGTACGACATCGGGGCCCAGCGCACTACCAGACTTCCGTCTCCGGGCCGGTCGAGGCCGAGAACGGCCACCAGAGGGCCGTCGAACGTGGCGGGGTTGCGGGCCGTCGTCTCCTCCCAGAGCCGGTCCACTTCACGTTCCTCCCAGGAGGAGAGGACAGGCGTCGCCTGCTCGGCGAACACCAGCGCGCGAGCATCGAGGAACTCGACCGGGGGTCGGGCGGGCCCGGGAACGTCCTCCGGCTCGGGCAGGTCAGCGGCGCGGTTCACGAGGACCGGGGCCGGAGCGTCGGACCGGGCGGGGCAGGGGCAAGGGTGATGTTCATCCAGGGCACGTAGCTCTCTCGGTAGGAGTGGCCGAGCGGTTCGACGCCACGCGGGTCGGCGAGGCTGAACCCGGTCACCATGATCATGCCGGATCCGTCGGCCGCGGAGCGGAGGGCGGGGCCTGTTGACCGAACCAACTCATGAGCCTCGCAGCTCAGATGGGGTACCTGCTAGCTTCCCGACCTGCTTGATGAGCAACCTCCCGGAAGGGATCCGAGGGACTTCGTCCTGCCCGAGCGAGGCCGGCTACTGGAGACGGGAGACAGGCGGAGCCCGCCGGGCTGTGCCTCAAGGAACTGATGGCAAGGAACTGATGGCAAGGGACAAGCCGCCGCTGACGCCGCGCTCGTACGGCATGGATGTGCTGCGGCAGTTCTACGCCTCCCATCTGAGGACAACGTCGGGGCATCGCTCGTCAACCCGTTCCCGCTGGTTCTGAACGCCGCGCGGCTCGGCCGGGGGCGCAGAGCGATGACGAGAAGAAGCACCGGAACCGACGCACGGGCCTCTACCGGCCGACCGTTCCTCAGCAGATCCCGCGACGGATTCCCGACAAGAAGTGCACCAAGGTCTTCGCAGGGCTCCGCTCGCACCGCGATCGAGCCCTGCCGACCGCCCGGGTAGCCACCGGCGCCCGCGCCGAAGAACTGCTCACCCTCAAGCAAGACGGCGCGGCCACTGTGGTGGACACCACGACGCCCTTGGCTACCTCTGGAGTACGACGCGGCCCCGCATGATGTTCAACCGTGCCAACGAGCTCCTGGGCGCCAACTGGACCCTTCACGACCTGCGGCACACGGCGACGTTCCTGATGCTCGACGACCCGAACATGCCGCCGGCCTACGTGTAGAAGATCCTCGGTCACGAGTACCTGCCGACCCCGGACATCTACAACTGTCCCACCAGGGCCGACGGCATCCCCGCCGGACTGGCTCACCACGACCCGCCGACAGGCGAGCCCGACCCACGGCCGGCAGATCGCGTCCCAAAGATGAAGGGACGCCTTCGCGCAGTGGGCCCGCTCGGAACCATGTGTGTCCCGACGCGAGACACTGCTGGCCGGGGTCCTGGCGCTGCTCTGCGCGGATGCTGTCAGACCCGACCCGGGGTTCCTCATCGGGTCAAGACCGCGGCATCTCCGACGCTCCAGCAAGCGCGCTGACTGGCGCCCGTCCATGCCTGGGACACCGAGAACCGCCGGCGATCCTTAGCGCGGTCGTCTCCCGAATCCGCGACCCCGACGCGACTCTACTGGCCTCGGGCCTGGTCGACAGCGCGGGCGCCCCTCTCACCTTCCAGCCCCATCACTTCCGTCGAATCTTCGCAGCCGCCCCGGCTCCATTCATAGCCGGGGCGGATTCTCGTCGTGTGCGGTCAGGACTGGGGACGGTTGCGGCACAGGCAGAACGGATGCCCGACCGGGTCGGTGTAGACCTGCCAGCCGTAGCCGGACTCGCCGACGAAGCTCTTCTGGAGGGTGGCGCCCAGCTTGATCGCCCGGCGCTGCCCGGGCTCGAACTCGTCCACTTCGAAGTCGAGGTGGAACTGCTGCGGATGCTCCTGGCCCGGCCGGCTGGGCCGCTGGTAGTTCTCCACCCGCTGAAACGACAGCTCGACGCCGTCGTTGCGCAGGTTGACCCAGTCCTTCTGGCTTAGTGAGCGTTTGATTCTCGGTTGTCTGTTTCGTTTGTGGTCAGGTGTCGCGCCAGTTGAGGGTGTTTTGGTGGGTGAGGCGTCGGGTCATGA
>NZ_JBEXSZ010000246.1:0-6468 GCF_040613865.1 Streptomyces sp. NPDC006197
CGGAGTGAAATAGTACCTGAAACCGTGTGCCTACAAGCCGTGGGAGCGTCGGGACGTGACTTGTCACGTCCTCGTGACTGCGTGCCTTTTGAAGACCGGGGCCCCTCCGGGCAGAGCCGACTACTCCTCGGGAGCCTCGTCCGAGGGCTCGTCCGTCTTCGCCGCCGCCGCGTTGTCCGCCTCCAGGAGACGCGACAGCTGACGGCCGACGATCCGCTTGAACTTGCGCTGCTGCGGACGCGTGCGGTCCAGCACCGCCACCTCCAGGCGCTCCGCGGGGATCTCCCGCTCGGTGCCGTTGGTGTCCCGCGACAGGGCCTGCACGGCCAGCTTCAGGGCCTCGGCCAGCGACATGCCGTCCCGGTGCCGCTGGTCCAGGAAGGAGCCGATCTGCTCCGCGTTCCCGCCGACCGCGACCGAGCCGTGCTCGTCCACGATCGAGCCGTCGTGCGGCAGCCGGTAGATCTGGTCGCCCTCCGGCTCGGAGCCGACCTCGGCGACGACCAGCTCCACCTCGTACGGCTTCTCCCCCGCGCTGGAGAAGATCGTGCCCAGGGTCTGGGCGTAGACGTTGGCCAGGCCGCGCGCGGTGACGTCGTCCCGGTCGTAGGTGTAGCCCCGCAGGTCGGCGTAGCGCACACCGCCGATGCGGAGGTTCTCGTACTCGTTGTACTTGCCGGCGGCCGCGAAGCCGATCCGGTCGTAGATCTCGCTGAACTTGTGCAGGGCACGGGACGGGTTCTCACCGACGAAGACGATGCCGTCGGTGTACTGGAGGACGACCAGGCTGCGGCCGCGGGCGATGCCCTTGCGGGCGTACTCGGCCCGGTCGGCCATGGCCTGCTGGGGTGAGACATAGAACGGCGTGGACACCGGCTACCGTCCCTTTCTTCCGGTCTGAAGGGCTTCTACGGGCGACGAAACGGTCAGAGCAGGGCGGCACGCGGCCCGTCGGGCTGCTCCAGACGCCGCTCGGTGACCGATCGGGCCAGCCCGGAGGACTCCGCCTCGCTGAGCCTGCGGAAGCCCTCGTCGGTGATGACGGTGACGATCGGGAAGATCCGGCGGGCCATGTCGGGACCGCCGGTCGCCGAGTCGTCGTCCGCCGCGTCGTAGAGCGCCTGCACCACCAGCGTGGTGGCCTGCTCCTCGGTCAGGTCGGCGCGGTACAGCTTCTTCATCGAACCGCGCGCGAAGATCGAGCCGGAGCCGGTGGCGGCGAAACCGTGCTCCTCGGAGCGGCCGCCGGTCACGTCGTACGAGAAGATCCGGCCCTTCTCCTTGCCCTCGTCCCAGCCCGCGAAGAGCGGCACGACGGCGAGCCCCTGCATGGCCATGCCCAGGTTCCCCCGGATCATGGTGGAGAGACGGTTCGCCTTGCCCTCCAGGGAGAGCGTCGCGCCCTCCACCTTCTCGAAGTGCTCCAGCTCCAGCTGGAACAGCTTGACCATCTCCACGGCGAGGCCGGCGGTGCCGGCAATGCCGACGGCCGAGTACTCGTCGGCCGGGAACACCTTCTCGATGTCCCGCTGCGCGATCATGTTCCCCATGGTGGCCCGGCGGTCACCGGCGAGCACGACGCCCCCCGGGAACGTCGCGGCCACGATGGTGGTGCCGTGCGGGGCCTCGACGATCCCCTCGGGCAGCTTCCGGTTCCCCGGGAGCAGCTCCGGCGAGTGATCGGCCAGGAAGTCCATGAACGAGGACGACCCCGGCGTCAGGAAGGCCGCCGGCAGACGCCCGGTGCTTCGAGGGTTGGCTTCCACGCGATTCCTTCCGGTGGGACAGTCGGCCGGTCGTGGGAAGCACCGGCTGATCTTGGATGCTGTGCACGGACCTTACCCGTGCCACCGCTTGTCATCCGTCCCCGGACCCACGGCTTTCACCGGGGCTCCGGGGACGGAGGACGACAGACGCGTGAGGCGACTACTCGCCGCCCTTCTGCACGAAGGAACGCACGAAGTCCTCGGCGTTCTCCTCCAGGACGTCGTCGATCTCGTCCAGGACGGAGTCCACGTCCTCGCTCAGCTTCTCCTGGCGCTCCTGGAGGTCGGAGCTCGCCTCCGTGGTGGTCTCCTCGACCTCCTCCGTGGATCGCGTCGCCTTCTGCTGTCCGCCGCCGGTGTCCTTGGTCGCCATATCCCTCACCCCGCTCGAATCGGCCCGCTCGGTTGAGTCCGTACAAGATCAGACCCTATAGGTCGGGTCTGACTTCGGCCCCGCAGTTTCCACAACGCCCGGGCACTGATTCCATGATTCCCAGTGCCGGGGCATTTCAGGCCCGTACCGGGCCCCCGGTTCAGCCGCCGGACAGGACGCGGACGAGTTCCTCCGCGGTCCGGCAGCGGTCGAGCAGTGACTTCACGTGGGCCTTGGTGCCGCGCAGCGGCTCCAGGGTCGGGACGCGCTGGAGGGAGTCCCGGCCGGGCAGGTCGAAGATCACCGAGTCCCAGGAGGCCGCGGCGACGTCATCGGCGTACTGCTCCAGGCAGCGGCCCCGGAAATAGGCCCTGGTGTCCTCCGGGGGCGCCGTCTCGGCCCGCTCCACCTCGGCCTCGTCCAGGAGCCGCTTCATGCGCCCACGGGCCACCAGACGGTTGTAGAGGCCCTTGTCGGGGCGTACGTCCGCGTACTGGAGGTCCACCAGGTGCAGCCGGGCCGCGTCCCAGTCGAGGCCGTCACGGCGCCGGTAGCCCTCCATGAGCTCCCGCTTGGCGACCCAGTCCAGCTCGCCGGCGAGGCTCATCGGATCGGTCTCCAGGCGTCCCAGGGTGTCCTCCCAGCGCGTGAGGACGTCCATGGTCTGCTCGTCCGCGTCGGAGCCGTAGCGCTCCTCCACGTACTTCCTGGCCAGCTCGAAGTACTCCATCTGGAGCTGGACCGCGGTCAGTGTCCGGCCGCTGCGGAGCGTGACCAGGTACTGGAGCGACGGGTCGTGCGAGACCTGGTGCAGGGTGCGGACCGGCTGGTCGACGGCGAGGTCGACCGTGATGAAGCCGTCCTCGATCATCGAGAGGACGAGGGAGGTGGTGCCGAGCTTGAGGTAGGTGGAGATCTCCGAGAGGTTCGCGTCGCCGATGATCACGTGCAGGCGGCGGTACTTCTCGGCGTCGGCGTGCGGCTCGTCCCGGGTGTTGATGATGGGCCGCTTGAGGGTGGTCTCCAGGCCCACCTCGACCTCGAAGTAGTCGGCGCGCTGGCTGAGCTGGAAGCCGTTCTCCCGCCCGTCCTGGCCGATGCCGACCCGTCCCGCGCCGGTGACGACCTGGCGGGAGACGAAGAAGGGCGTGAGGTGGCGCACGATGTCCGAGAAGGGGGTCTCCCGCTTCATCAGGTAGTTCTCGTGCGTGCCGTAGGACGCGCCCTTGTTGTCGGTGTTGTTCTTGTAGAGGTGGATGGGCTGGGCGCCGGGGAGCTGGGCGGCCCGCTCGGCCGCCTCGGCCATGATGCGCTCGCCGGCCTTGTCCCAGAGGACGGCGTCGCGCGGGTTGGTGACCTCGGGCGCGCTGTACTCGGGGTGGGCGTGGTCCACGTAGAGGCGGGCCCCGTTGGTGAGGATCACGTTGGCCAGGCCGATGTCCTCGTCGGTGAGCTGGCTGGAGTCGGCGGCCTCGCGGGCGAGGTCGAAGCCGCGGGCGTCCCGCAGCGGGTTCTCCTCCTCGAAGTCCCAGCGGGCGCGGCGCGCCCGGTGCATCGCCGCCGCGTAGGCGTTGACGATCTGGGACGAGGTGAGCATGGCATTGGCGTTCGGGTGTCCCGGGACGGAGATCCCGTACTCCGTCTCGATGCCCATTACTCGCCGTACGGTCATGCGGCCCTCCTTGCCCGGCGGCGCTCACTGTGCGCGACTCGGCGGTACCGAAGAGCCTAGAGCGGCTCCGCGCTGGTGGGGAGATCAGTTGCAGTATTTCCCTGTTTCCCTGGTGATGCCGGGGGAAATGCTGGATGGAATGCGTCGGCTGCGGATGCCCGGTTTCCGGACATCCGCAGCCGGTGCGCGTTTTACAGGTACTGACCGGTATTGGCCACCGTGTCGATGGAGCGTCCGGTGTCCGCGCCCTGCTTTCCGGTGACGAGGGTGCGGATGAACACGATCCGCTCGCCCTTCTTTCCGGAGATCCGGGCCCAGTCGTCGGGGTTGGTGGTGTTGGGCAGGTCCTCGTTCTCCTTGAACTCGTCCACGCACGCCTGGAGGAGGTGGGAGACCCGGATGCCCTTCTGGTTGTGGTCGAGGAAGGCCTTGATGGCCATCTTCTTGGCCCGGTCGACGATGTTCTGGATCATCGCGCCGGAGTTGAAGTCCTTGAAGTACAGGACTTCCTTGTCGCCGTTGGCGTACGTGACTTCGAGGAAGCGGTTCTCCTCGGATTCCGCGTACATCTGCTCGACGACGGACTGGATCATTCCGTGGGCGGCGGCGGCCTTCGAGCCGCTGTGCTCGGAGATGTCGTCCGAGTGGAGCGGCAGGTTGGCCGTGAGGTACTTCGCGAAGATGTCCTTCGCGGCCTCCGCGTCCGGACGCTCGATCTTGATCTTGACGTCGAGCCGGCCGGGCCGCAGGATCGCGGGGTCGATCATGTCCTCGCGGTTGGAGGCGCCGATGACGATGACGTTCTCCAGGCCCTCCACGCCGTCGATCTCGGCGAGCAGCTGCGGGACGATGGTGTTCTCCACGTCCGAGCTGACACCGGAGCCGCGGGTGCGGAAGAGGGATTCCATCTCGTCGAAGAAGACGATCACGGGGGTGCCCTCGCTCGCCTTCTCCCGGGCACGCTGGAAGACGAGGCGGATGTGCCGCTCGGTCTCACCGACGTACTTGTTGAGGAGCTCGGGGCCCTTGATGTTGAGGAAGTAGGACTTCCCCGCGGGCTGACCGGTCACCTCGGCGACCTTCTTGGCCAGGGAGTTGGCCACGGCCTTCGCGATCAGCGTCTTGCCGCAGCCGGGCGGGCCGTAGAGCAGGATGCCCTTGGGCGGCCGCAGTTCGTGCTCCTTGAAGAGGTCCGGGTAGAGGTACGGGAGCTCGACCGCGTCGCGGATCAGCTCGATCTGGTTGCCCAGACCGCCGATCTTGTCGTAGTCGACGTCCGGGACCTCTTCCAGAACGAGCTCCTCGACCTCGCTCTTGGGGACCACCTCGTAGACGTAGCCGGACCTGGGGTCGAGCAGCAGGGCGTCGCCGGCGCGGATGGTGACGTCCAGCAGAGGCTCGGCGAGCCTCACCACCCTCTCCTCGTCGGTGTGCCCCACCACCAGGGCGCGCTCGCCGTCCTCGAGGATCTCCTTGAGGGTGACGATGTCCCCGGCGCGCTCGAACTCCATGGCCTCGACCACGTTGAGCGCTTCGTTGAGCATGACTTCCTGGCCGCGCTTGAGCTCTTCGAGCTCGATGCTCGGGCTGACGTTCACCCGGAGCTTGCGGCCCCCGGTGAAGATGTCGCACGTGCCGTCCTCATTGGCCTGCAGGAAGACGCCGAAGCCGGCCGGCGGCTGCGCGAGCCGGTCGACTTCCTCCTTGAGGGCCACGATCTGGTCGCGGGCCTCACGGAGCGTGTTCGCGAGTCGTTCGTTCTGCGCGGACACGCCGGCCAGGTTGCTCTGCAGCTCGACGATCCGCTCTTCGAGAATCCTCGTGTGGCGCGGAGAGTCGGCGAGCTTGCGTCGCAGGACGGCGATTTCCTGCTCGAGATAGGCAACCTGACCGGCGGGGTCTTCAGACCCCCGCCCCGGCCGGATGCCGCGGTTGATGTCGTCGTCGTGGGCTGCCACGGTCCTCACCTCCTCCAAGGGGAGCTGGACGCTTCCTGACCCTACCTGCGTGGGTGGTGATTGAAACCCCTAGATCAAAAAGACTCCGGGGTGTGTCCGATCTTCACCCTTGCGCTTCCCCTCTCGCCAGGGGAATACCCACCCTTCACCGTCTGAAAGCGGGCGGTTGTATCGTCGTCATCGGTCAACACCCGTCAGGGGTGGCCCGACTTATCGCGCAAAGCAGAAACGGCAGGAGATATGACCGTGCAGCACGAGGCCCCGGCGACGGGTGCCGAGGAGGCGCTGGAGGTCTGGATCGACCAGGACCTGTGTACTGGTGACGGGATCTGCGCGCAGTACGCCCCCGAGGTCTTCGAGCTTGACATCGACGGGCTCGCTTATGTGAAGAGCGCCGACGACGAGCTGCTCCAGGACGCGGGGGCCACCACGCCGGTGCCGCTGCCGCTGCTCCAGGACGTGGTGGACTCCGCGAAGGAGTGTCCGGGCGACTGCATCCACGTGCGCCGGGTCGCGGACAAGGTCGAGGTGTACGGCCCCGACGCCGAGTGACGGCTCGGACGCCCGGGAGGTGGCGTCCGAGCGTCACCCCCTAGGGGGCGTCTTGCCGATCAGGCCGGATCAGGGAGCGGCCTCGGCGAGCCGGGAGAGGTTGCCGCCGAGGTCGAAGCCCTCGAAGGAGAAGGCGTTTCCGGCGAG
>NZ_JBEXSZ010000247.1:0-6428 GCF_040613865.1 Streptomyces sp. NPDC006197
CGGCCGTCGCCGGGGTCGTCGGCCTCGGCGGCCTCGCGGCGACCACCCTGGACGACCGGCCCGCCGGGCCCGCCACGACCCTGCCCGCGCCCGGCCCGACCGCACGGGCGGCCGGCACGATCGACCCCGGCAGCAACCGCTGGTGGGCGCAGAGCGACCTCGCCGTGACGACGGAGTCCCCGGTCGCCGGCCTCACCGTCGAGCTGCGGGTCGCCCGCACCCCCGGCGTCGTGAGCACCGGCCACTGGCGCACCCGGCCCGCCGAGGACTTCACCGTCACGGTGACCGAGGAGCCCCGCGCCCTGGTCTACCGGTGGACCCTCAAGCCGGGCCGTACGGTGCCGCCCGGCCCCCACACCTTCGCCGCCCAGTACAACCACGCCGAGGGCGTACGGGACGCCTCGGCCGACACGTACACCCTCACCCTCACCGGTCCCGACGGCGGCCGCACCACCCTCCGGGGCGGCTTCGGTCCCCGGGGCGGGGCCTGAACGACTTGCGGTTGACGCGGCGTCAACTCCTACGGTCTTCGTACGGGGCCGGAGACACCGGCCCCCGGCGAGGGAAGGACACCGTCATGGCCTGGTCGATCGCTGATGTGGCCCGGATGTCCGGGGTGACCTCCCGGACGCTGCGGCACTACGACGAGGTCGGCCTGCTCGCGCCCGCGTGGACCGCGGGCGACGGGCACCGGTACTACGAGGAGCCCCAGTTGCTGCGCCTCCAGCAGATCCTGCTCATGCGGGAGCTGGACCTCGGCCTGCGCGAGATCCGGGACGTCCTGGACAGCGGGGCCGACCGCGTGGCCGTCCTGCGCGAGCACCATGCCCGGCTGCTCGCGGAGCGGGACCGGCTCGGCACCCTGGCCCGCACGGTCGCCCGCACCATCGCCGAACTCGAGGAAAGCGAGAACCAGGACATGGTGAGCATCAACCGCCCCGAGAACCTCTTCGAGGGCTTCCAGCCCGACCCCGGCATCGAGGCCGAGGCGCGGGAGCGGTGGCCGGAGGCGTACGAGCGGACCCGGCAGGTCGTCGAAGGGATGACCCCCGAGACCACCGAGCAGTGGCAGCGCGAGGCCACCGCCCAGATGATCCGCTTCGCCGAGCACATGGCCGCCGGCACGCCGGTCGACGACCCGGCGGTCCAGGCCGAGGTGGAGGCCCACCACGCGGGCGTCAGCCGCTTCTGGACCCCGAACGCCGAGGCGTACCGGGGTCTGGCCCGGACCTACGCCGAGGACCCGCGGTTCCGCGAGAACTTCGACAGGATCGCCGTCGGCCTCGCCGAGTACCAGCAGCAGGCGATGACCGTCTACGCGGACACCCGCCTGAGCTGAGGACGGCCGGGGCCCGTCCTTCGGACCGGGCCCCGACCCGCGACTCCGGACCGACCCCCCTCTCGCCCGTGCGGCGGAGGGGGTTCGGCCCGGCGGGCGATCCGCCGGCGGCCCGCCGGCGGGATCGTCGTCGGTGACGGGCCGACCGCCGGCCCACCGGCACCGAGGACCGCGCCATGAAGACGCTCTCCCGCAGCGAAGACCGGGTACCGGCCGCTCCAGGCCGGTTCCGCACCGCCTGGCGGGCCGCTCACGAGACCGTACCCGGAGTCTCCCGGCGCGTCCGACTCCTCGCGTACGCCGTGCCCCTCACCATCCTGCCCGCCGGACTCTGGCGGCTCCCCGCGGCCTTCGACTCCGGAATCGGCATCGGCGAGCGGGCGTACGTCGTCTTCCTGTCGCTCTTCTCCGAGGCCGTCGCGTTCACCGCGATCGGGCTCGTCGCCCGCTGGGGCGAAGTGGTCCCCGCCTGGGTCCCGGTCCTGCGCGGACGCCGGATCCCTCCGGCGGCGGTGCTCGTCCCCGCCGCCCTCGGGGCCACGGCCCTCACGCTCCTGTGGACCGTCCTCGCCCTCACCACCCAGCTCATGGGCACGACCATCCGCGGCGACGCCCTGCCCGCCGACTTCCCCAGCGAGGCCGGCGGTTGGGAGGCGGCCACCTTCTACGTCTGCTACGCCCCGCTCGTGCTGTGGGGCCCGTTCCTCGCGGTGCTGACCGTCGCGTACGCCCGGCGGCGCCGGCGGTCCTGACCGTCGCACCCGGCAACCCTTCGCCACCCGGCGGCGACCTACGGGCAACCACACCGCCCGTCGAAGGAGCCGCACGCCGATGAGCCCGTACGACACGTTCCCCCACCCCCTCCGCCGCCGTACCCTCCTCGGCGCGGCGGCCGCCGGAGCCGCTCTCGCCGCCGTCGGGGGCTCCGCCGAGGCCGCCGGGTTCGGCTGGAGCGACGACGGCGGCCAGTACGTCGTCGACACCGGCGCC
Source organism: Streptomyces sp. NPDC006197 (assembly GCF_040613865.1). Lineage (NCBI taxonomy): Bacteria > Bacillati > Actinomycetota > Actinomycetes > Kitasatosporales > Streptomycetaceae > Streptomyces > Streptomyces sp. NPDC006197. The sequence goes on from NZ_JBEXSZ010000247.1 coordinate 2,330, forward strand.
GGACTGGTCCTCAAGGTGTCCAAGTCGACCGGCGACCTCACCTCCCTCGTCTACAGGGGCAAGGAGTACGAGGGGTACGGAGGCAAGCACTCGCACGTCGAGTCCGGCCTCGGCGCCTCCGCCGTGTCCCTCGCGCAGACCGGCTCCACCGTCCTCGTCACCGTCGTCCACGGCACCCTCCGGCACTACCTGGCCGTCCGCGCCGGACTGAACAACGTCTACCTGTGGACCGACAAGGCCGACACCTCCGTCACCGCCACCCGCTTCATCGCCCGCCTCAAGCCGGGGATCTTCCCCAACGAGGGTCCCGACTCCTGGGTCGAGGGCGCCGACACCGTCATCGAGGCCGGGGACGTGTGGCAGAGGAGCGACGGGCAGACCCGCTCCAAGCACTACTCGGGCGTCCGCGTCATGGACTACGACCACATCGGGTACACCACCGGATCCGTCGGCCTCTGGATGGTCCGCTCCAACCACGAGAAGGCCTCCGGCGGGCCCTTCTACCGGTCGCTGCTCCGCCACTCCAACGAACTCGGCGTCGGGCTCTACGAGATCCTCCACTACAACCAGTCGCAGACCGAGGCGATGCGCTTCGGCCTCCAGGGGCCGTACGTCCTCGCGTTCACCGACGGCGGCGCACCCGACCCGGCGCTCCACGCCGCGAACCACGACACCTCCTGGGTGGACGGCCTCGGGATCCCGCACTGGGTCGGCGCGGCGGGTCGCGGCCGGGTCGCGGGCGTCGGCCTCGCCGGGATGGCCGCGGACCATCCGTACACCGTCGGCTTCGCCAACGCCGACGCCCAGTACTGGACCCGCGCCGCCGCCGGCACCGGCGCCTTCTCCTGCCGGGGCATGCTGCCCGGCACGTACGCCCTCACCGTGTACAAGGGCGAACTCGCCGTCCACACCGGCACGGTGACCGTCACCGCCGGGGCCGCCACCGCGCTCCACACGATCACCCTCGCGAACGACCCGAGCACCGCGCCCGCGATCTGGCGCATCGGCGACTGGGACGGCACCCCCGGCGCGTTCAAGAACGCGGCCCTCATGACGCACGCCCACCCCGCCGACGTCCGGGCCGCGCCCTGGACCGGCAACGTGGTCGTCGACGGCGGGGACGTGACGGGCGCCTTCCCCTGCTACCTCTGGAAGGACGTCAACGACGGCGTCCTCGTGTACTTCAGGCTCACCGCCGCCCAGGCCGCCGCCGCGCACACCCTGCGGATCGGCGTCACGACGGCCTTCCTCAACGGCCGTCCGCAGGTGACCGTCAACGACTGGGTCTCCGCGATCCCCTCGCCCCCGACGCAGCCGTCGACCCGGTCGCTGACCAACGGCTCGTACCGGGGCAACAACCACACCTTCACCTACGTCGTCCCGGCGAGCGCCTGGAAGACGGACCCGGGTCAGTACAACGTGCTCAGGCTGAACGTCGTCAGCGGTTCCTCCGGCAGCGGATTCCTCAGTCCCGGCACCGCGATCGACTGCGTCGACCTGCTGCCCTGACGCCCGGGTCCCGGCATTGACACCGACGGTGTGTGAATCGTCATGATCTTGGTGTTGGTGCCGGTCAGGAGTGCGATGACAAGCTGAGCCCATGGACATCTTCAAGACCACCAGCGGTGCGGTACGGGGTTTCCGGGCGTCCGACGACGTCGTCGCCGTGCTCGGAATCCCGTACGCCGCACCGCCGTTCGGCGCCCGCCGGTTCCGGGAGCCCGCCCCGGCGGAGGCGTGGACCGGAGTGCGGGACTGCACGGCCTTCGGCCCCGTCGCCCCGCAGTCGGCGGAGCTGCCGGGCTCTCCCGCGTGGTCGCCCGGCGACGAGGACGTCCTCACCGTCAACGTCTGGACCCCGGCCCCGGACGGCGGCTCCCTGCCCGTCCTCGTCTGGATCCACGGCGGCGCCTACACCTTCGGCTCCTCGGCCCAGCCCGACCTCGACGGCGGCGCCCTGGCCCGCGCCGGACTGGTCGTGGTCACCCTCAACTACCGGGTCGGCTTCGAGGGGTTCGGGCACGTCCCCGCCGCCGACGGGGCCGCCTTCCCCGACAACCGGGGACTGCTCGACCAGGTCGCGGCGCTACGCTGGGTGCGGGAGAACATCGCCGCGTTCGGCGGCGACCCCGGCGACGTCACGGTCGCCGGCCACTCCGCGGGGGCCGCGTCGATCGCCTGCCTCATGGTGATGGACCGGGCCCGCGGCCTGTTCCACCGCGCCATCGCCCACAGCCCCGCCAGCCCGCACTACCCACGGGACGTCGCCGCCGCGACCACCCGCGAGATCGCCGCCGCGGCCGGCTGCCCGGCCACCGCCGAGGGCCTGCTCTCCGCGACTCCGCAGGCGCTGCTCGCCGCCTCCGACCGGGTCGTCGAGGAGTACCGGCGCGACCCGGCCTCCGGATCCCGCCACTACGACCCCTCGCTCTACGCCCCCGTCCTCGACGGAGACGTCCTGCCCGTCGACCCGCTCACGGGCCTGGCCGCCGGTGCGGGCCGGGGCGTGGACCTCCTGGTCTGCCACACCACGGAGGAGTACCGGCTGCTCGACGCCGTCGGCAGCTGCGCCAAGGTCACCACCGAAGAGCAACTCGCCCGGTTCGCCGAGGACTTCGGGCTTCCCGACGGACTGCTGGACGGCTATCGCGCCGTGCTGCCCGACGCCCCCGTGCTCGACGTCTACCTGGCCGTCTTCGGCGACCTCCTCTTCGGGGAATACGCCCACCGGCTCGTCGAGCAGCACGCCCGGGGCGGCGGCCGGGCGTTCCTGTCCCGCTTCGACCGGCGGCGCACCGGCCCGCACGGGACCGTGCGGGCCTGGCACTGCGCGGACATCCCCTTCGCCTTCGGCAACGTCGACATGGAGTGCGTGACCTTCCTCATCGGCGGCGCCCCCACCACCGCCGACCACGACCTGGCCCGCCGGATGGTGGACGCCTGGGCCGGTTTCGCCGCCACCGGCGACCCGGGCTGGCCCTCGTACGACGACGCCCCGGGGCAGCCGAAGGTGTGGCGGACGGACGAGTGCGACGCGCACGACGTGCCCGCCGCTCCCCGGGAGGTCTGGGAGGGGGCCGAGTTCCCCCTCCTCCGCCCCTGAGGACCGGGCGACCCGTCAGACGCGGGGCCGTCGCGGCGTCCAGTCGCCCAGGTACGCCGCCCGGGTCACGGCCCCGGCCCCGGCGGGATCGAGCTGGGGGCGGTTCTCCGGGACCGTGACCGCGGCGCCCGGGCCGGTGTTGCGGTACTCGGCGAAGCGCTGGTCCTGCCACGGGTGGGCGTCCCGCATGTTCGCGTACGGGGCGACGGCGTCGATGCCGGGGCCGAGGACGCTGTCCCGGACCACGAGCGACGGCCAGGCCGTGGGGTCGGAGCCCGGCACCCAGGGCCTGGCCAGCTTGTAGAAGCCGTCCGGTGCCTCGCTGGTGATCCGGCAGCGGGCGGCGAGGAAGCCGTACGGGTTGCCCCGGGCCGTGGACGGCGCGAAGACGAAGCCGTACGGGGCCGCGGCCAGGTCCGGCCGGAGCAGCGTCCGGAAGTGGCAGTGCTCGAAGACCGCCCGGGCCCGGCCGAAGACGAAGTCGACGTCGCCCTCGACGTAGCAATGCGCGAAGTACTGCCGGGCCACGGCGGCGAGGCTCATGGAGTCGGCGTACAGGGTGTCCTGGTGGCCGAGGAACCGGCAGCGGAAGAAGGCCGACCGGTCGCCCTGCGCCTTCAGCGCGACGGCCTGGGTGCCGGGGTTCCCGGGGAGGTCCGTGCGGAGGAAGTCGTTGGCGAAGGTGACGTCCTGCGCGGTGAAGCCGTCCGCCTGGACGGTGGTGGTCGCGGAGCCGGACGTGCCGTGGGTGCCGCCGCCGGGCCGGGGCGTGCCGGCCGCGTTGGCGTACACCACGACGACGTCCCGGGGGTCCCCGCTCGCGCCGATCCAGGTCATGTCCGTACGGTCGGGGCCGACGACGACCGTCTCGCGGTACGTGCCGGGGGCGAGCACCAGCGTCCGCCAAGGACCCCACCGACCCCCGGTTCCAGTGGGCCCTCACCGAGATCGCCGACGAGTGCCGCCACTCCATCATGTTCGCCCGGGGCGCCCAGA
>NZ_JBEXSZ010000248.1:0-6366 GCF_040613865.1 Streptomyces sp. NPDC006197
AGGCGCCCTTCACCGACGGACGGCGCGAGGACTTCGGACTGCACCTGGAGCTTTTCACCGTCCGACGGGCCTCTGGCAAGCTGAAGTTCCTCGCGTCGGTGTGTCCCGGTCACTTGGGGTCGCGGTTGAAGACCTTCTTGGTCCAGAGGTGGCCGAGGGCGGTCAGGGCGAGGCACCAGGCGAGGGCGAGCCAGCCGTTGTGGCCGATCTCGGTGCCCAGGAGCAGGCCGCGGAGGGTTTCGATGGCGGGGGTGAAGGGCTGGTACTGGGCGATGGGCTGGAACCAGCCGGGCATGGCGTCGATGGGGACGAAGGTGCTGGAGATGAGCGGGAGGAAGATCAGCGGGAGGGCGTTGTTGCTGGCTGCCTCGGCGTTGGGGCTGACCATGCCCATCCCGACCGCGATCCAGGTCAGTGCGAGGGCGAAGAGGACCAGCAGGCCGAAGGCGGCGAGCCATTCCAGGGCGGTGGCGTTCGTGGAGCGGAAGCCGATGGCCGCGCCGACCGCGCCGACCAGGACGACGCTGATCACGGACTGCAGGACGCTGCCGATGACGTGGCCCGTGACGATGGAGCCGCGGTGGATGGCCATGGTACGCAGGCGGGCGATGATGCCCTCGGTCATGTCGTTGGAGACGGAGACGGCGGTGCCGATGGTGGTGGAGCCGATGGTCATCAGCAGCAGGCCGGGGACGAGGTAGGCGATGTAGTCGGAGCGGTCGCCGCCGCCCAGGCCCGCGCTCATCGTGTCGCCGAAGATGTAGACGAACAGCAGCAGGAGCATGACCGGGGTGAGCAGCAGGTTCAGGGTCAGGGAGGGGTAGCGGCGGGCGTGCAGGAGGTTGCGGCGCAGCATCGTGGTGGTGTCACGGGCGGCCAGGGACAGGGTGCTCATCGGGCGGACTCCTTGGACTGGGCGGGAACGGTGGCGGTGAGGGCGAAGAAGACGTCGTCCAGGTCGGGCGTGTGCACGGTGAGTTCGTCCGCCTCGACGCCCGTGGAGTCCAGCCAGTCGAGGATGGAACGCAGTTCGCGCTGGCTTCCGTCGCTGGGCAGTTGCAGGGCCAGGGCCTCGTCGTCGTGTGCGGCGCCGGTCAGGGCGGTGGCGGCGGTGCGGTACGCGGCCGGGTCGGTGAAGCGCAGCCGCACGTGTCCGCCGGGGATCAGGCGCTTGAGTTCCTCGGCCGTGCCCTCGGCGGCGATCTTTCCGTCGTTGAGGACCGCGATGCGGTCGGCGAGCTGGTCGGCCTCCTCCAGGTACTGGGTGGTGAGGAAGACCGTCACCCCGCCGGTGACGAGCTCGCGGATGATGCCCCACATGGTGTGGCGGGAGCGGGGGTCCAGGCCGGTGGTCGGCTCGTCCAGGAAGATGATCCGCGGGCTGCCGACCAGGGTCATCGCGATGTCCAGGCGGCGCTTCATGCCGCCGGAGTAGCTGGAGGCCGGCTTCTTCGCCGCCTCCGTCAGGTCGAACCGCTGCAGGAGTTCGGCGGTCACCCGTCGGCCCTCCTGCTTCGACAGGTGGTGCAGGTCCGCCATCAGGAGCATGTTCTCCTCGCCCGTGATCAGACCGTCCACCGCCGAGAACTGCCCGGTGACGCCGATCGCGGCCCGTACCGCCTGCGCTTCGGTGGTCAGGTCGTGGCCGCCGACCCGCACCTGACCGCCGTCCGCGGTGATCAGCGTGGACAGGATCTTCACGGCCGTCGTCTTGCCGGCCCCGTTCGGGCCCAGCAGGGCGAAGACCGAGCCGGCCGGGACGGTCAGGTCGATGCCGTCCAGGACGGTCTTGTCTCCGTAGGACTTGCGCAGCCCGTACGCCGCGATCGCCGGAATGGTCATGGGCATGTCAGAAGAAGGCATGGGGCCCTCCGATCGAAGGGTGAAGGGGAAAGGGGGAGAAGGGGGGTGCGCGACCGGGCGCGCGAGGTGCGCTCAGGCCTTGGCGCGGCGGATGTCGATGTTGCCGTGGCGGGTGCGGGCGCGGAGCTCGACGGTGGCCTCCGTCTTCCCGGGGGCCTCGGACGCGGTGAGCCCGTTGCGCACCTGGCCGGAGGTCGAGTGGGCGTCGAGCCAGGCGGCCACGCCCTCGCGGATGCCCACCTCGATGGCGCCGTACGAGGTCTCCAGCTGGACGGTGCCGCTCGCCACCTCGCCGACGCGCAGGGTGCCGTGGGCGGTCGTGGCGGCGACCGAGGACTCGGCGCGGCCGATCTCGATGTCGCCGTTGGCGCCGCTCACCCGCAGGTCGCCGGTCGCGGCACCGATGGTCGTGGTGCCGTGCGAGTTCTTCAGGACGGCGGGGCCGTCGACGAGGCCGACGCGCAGGCTGCCGGAGCTCGTGGTGATCTCGGCCTTGCCCTCGACCCGGTCCACGGTGATCGAGCCGTGCGCCGCGGTCAGGTGCAGCGGGCCGGTGGTGTCGAAGCGGGCGTCGCCGGAGGAGGTCTTCACGCGGACCTCGCCGAGCCGGCCCTCGCCGAGCACCTGGGTCCAGGCGCCGATCAGGTCGATCCGCGAGCCGGCGGGCAGTTCGACCGTGACGTCGACGACGCCGGTGCGGCCGAACATGTTGGACTTCGGCGTCCTGACGGTCAGTGTGCCGCTCGCGTACGTGACCTCCGTCTGGTCCGCGGTCCGCGCGTCCAGGTCCTTCTTCGGGTTGCGCGCCCGCACCTCGACGACGGTGTCGGTGCGGTCGCCCGCGATGAACTGGATGGAACCGGCCTCCACGCGCGCCGTGGCCGAGATCGGTTCGGGGGTGTCGAAAGAAGGCATGGCTGTCCCGTCCTCTTGAGTCTTCAGGTCGTCCCCGCAGGTGGGACGTGGTGTGGGTGAGGTGGTGCGGGTGGAGCGATGGGGCCCGGGGGCGCGGCTAGCGCACCCAGCCGGTGATGCTCTGTCCGATGCTCTGGGGCCTCTCCGGCGCACGCGGCCGGGTGCCGCCGCCGACCGCGGCCGACACGGCCCGTACCAGCCAGGCGTTGACCGACAGGCCCTCGCGCGCCGCCGCCTCCTCGGCGCGGGTCTTGAGGTGGGCCGGCAGGCGCAGGTTGACGCGGGCGGTGCCGCCCTCGTCGCCCTCGGCGGGAGCCGGGGTCGGGAGCGGTTCGGTGGCGGCGTCCGGCTCCGCGGGGGCGCCGCCGGTGGGCGGGAGCGTCACCACGAAGTCGGGGTCGAGGCCCCGGAGCCGTACGTCGACCGAACCGGGGGCGAGTTCACGGGTGATCTCGTCCGTCGCGGCGGAGAGCGCGTTGAGCAGGGTCAGCCGGGCCGCCGATTCCAGGGGGGCGGTGAGCCGCTCGGCCAGCTCGCGTGCCTCCTCGCCGCCGGCTTCGGCGGCCACCGCGAGTTCGCGGCGGAGGTTCTCGACATACGGGGTGAGGTCCATGGCGTCATCATGGCACCACTATGGCGCCAGGCGCAAGTGTCGCATCGGAGACAGTAAGGCCCTCTCGATGCCTAACGGCTTTGACCTGCGGAAACTTGGTGGTGTCTCGTTGGATTGCTGTGGCGTCAGGGAGGTGCGAGCGCTGCCGATGGCGCCGATTGGTGCCATGTAGTGCCATGTGGTGCCACGTGGCGCCATGGCGTGGCGCAGGGGTCACCGGTGTCCCCCGAAGCCGTGGTGTCCGGTCGGTGGCCGGGTGCACCCCGTCGGTGGCGAGGCCGTCAGTGGCCGGCGAGAAGGCCGTCCACCAGGGCCCGGAGCCCGTCCGGGTAGGTGTCCTCGGCGGTCAGCGGCGCCCACCGGTCCGCGACCTGTGCCAAGCGGGGCAGTTCGCGCGCATCGAGATCGGCGAAGGCCTGCTCCCTGTAGGTCGCCCGGCCGTCGTCCGCGCGCCGGCGGGCCGCCGTCGCCCTGACCACGATCTCTCCGGCGGTGTAGTACCAGATCGCGCGATAGCCGTGCACGGCGCGGTCGAGGGAGAGGCCGCAGTCGACCAGGCCGTCGACGATCTGCTCGACGAACCACAGCGCGGTCGTGGACATCAGGTCGTCGGCGGTCAGTACCTCCACGATCCAGGGGCAGGCGGCGAGCGCCTCGTGGATCGCGGTGGCGGCGACGACGATCCGCTCGCGGGGGTGGGCGGGCAGTTCGGGTCGGCGCAGGGCCCGGGTGGCGTAGTCGTCGAGCAGGAGGACGAGCAACTCCTCCTTGTCCCGGACGTGGTGATAGAGCGCCATCGGCGTGCTGCCGATCTCCGTGGCCAGCCGCCGCATGGTCAGCCGGTCCACGCCTCCCTCGTCCACGATCCGGCGGGCTGTCTCGATGATCTCCCCGCGAGAGATGCGGGGAGGTCGGCCCTGGGTTCTGCGCGGTGCGGACGGCTGCGACATGCCCCCCATCATCCCCCAGGTGTCGACAACGGCGAACCTCGGCGCTAGCTTTTCTTACATGTATAGAAACTCTAGGGGGAGGCCCGGAGTGGTGCTGGCGGCAGCCGCCGTCGCCCAGTTCGTCGTCGCCCTGGACATGTCCGTGGTCAACGTCGCCTTACCCGCGATCCGCACGGCGCTGGGATTCGCGCCGCTCGACCTGTCGTGGGTCGTGCACTCGTACGCGCTCACGTTCGGCGGGTTCCTGCTGTTGGGGGGCCGTGCCTGCGACCTGTACGGCCGCCGTCGGATGTTCGTGCTGGGGCTGACCGTCTTCGGGCTGTGCTCGTTGGCGGGCGGACTGGCCCAGACGCCCTGGCAACTGATCGCCGCCCGCGCCGGGCAGGGCCTGGGCGCTGCCGCGGCCGCGCCGGCCGCGCTGGCGATGCTCACCGCCACCTTCCCCGAAGGCCCGCGCCGCGTCCGCGCGTTGGGGGTGTGGAGCGCGGTGAACGCGGCGGGCGGCGCGCTGGGCGTACTGGCGGGCGGGCTGCTGACCGAGTACGCGGGCTGGCGCTGGGTCATGCTGATCAACCTGCCCATCGTCGCGGTGGCCCTGGCGCTGGTCCTCGTGGGAGTGCCCGCCGGAGCGTCGCCCGCCCGGCGCGAGAGACTGGACGCGCCGGGCGCCGTCCTGGCGACCGGCGGAGTCGGACTGCTCGTGCTCGGTGTCGTACGCACCGACACCCTCGGCTGGGGCTCCCCGGTCACGTGGGCGACCCTCGCCGCCGCGGCCGTGCTCCTTGCCGCCTTCGTCGTCGCCGAGTCGAGAACCACCGCACCCCTGCTCCGCCTCGGCCTGCTGCGCAGCCGCTGGGTCGCCGGCGCGAACGTGCTCGTGTTCCTGGCCGCGGCCGGGCAGTTCACGGCGTTCTACTTCGTCTCCCTCTACATGCAGCAGGTCCTGGGCATGGGCGCCGCGGCGACCGGCACCGCATTCCTGCCCTTCTCCCTGGGCCTGGTCCTGGGAACCGTCGTCGCGACCCGTGTCACCGCGTCCCGCACCCCGCGGGTGTCCCTGGTGCCCGGCGCCCTGCTGGCCGCCGTGGGCCTGGCCTGGTTCGCGCTCATCAGCCCCGACGGCGGCTTCCTCACCGACGTGCTCGGCCCGTCCCTCGTCACCAGCGTCGGCGCCGGACTGGTCCTGGCTCCGGTCGCCGCCGCCGCGACCACCGGGGTCGCTCCGCGCGAGGCGGGCATGGCGTCCGGCCTGATGAACAGCTCCCGCCAACTCGGGGGATCCATCGGCCTGGCAGCCCTGACCACCCTCGCCGCGCACCACACCGGCACGGCCACCACCCCCGCCGCGCTCACCGACGGCTACGCCCTGGGCCTGGCCGTCGCCGCCGCCGTCTTCGTGCTCGCGGCGGCCGTGGCGATCGGTGTGCTGCCGCGCCACCGAGCCGTCACTCCCGTCCCGCGATCCACCGCCCCCGCAGAGAACCAGCTGGAAGGAACTCCGTCATGACCACCACCACGACCGTCGATCTGTTCGCCTCGGCGCTGCGTTTCCACCCCGACGGCGACGTCCGCGCCGTCGAGCGGCAGATGACGGGCAACGGCTCCGGCGCCTGGCAGGTCGCCACGTTCCACGTGGAGACCGACGCCGACGTCCACGCCGACCACTGGGAGATGCACCCGGAGGCCGAGGAAGCGGTGTGCTGCCTGACCGGCGGTGTCCGCCTCCACCTCCGCCCCGCCGTGCCCGGCGGCACCGAGGACGTGGTGCGGTTGCGGGCGGGCACTGCCGTGATCGTCCCCCGCGGTCGCTGGCACCGCCTGGAACTGGACGCCCCCAGCGACCTGATGTCGATCACCCTGCGCGACGGCACCCGCCTCGAAAAGCGCACCGACACCCACTGAGCGGACGGCGGCCCGGCGGATGTGCCGCCGGGCGCCCAGGTGCCCCGTCGGCGGTCGACCTTCGCACCCACGTAGTCCGCGAGCACCGAAAGCGCCGACAGGTGGTCCACCGGACCGTCGAAG
>NZ_JBEXSZ010000249.1:0-6194 GCF_040613865.1 Streptomyces sp. NPDC006197
GTCGAGACGACGGAACCGTCGGGCAGGGTCACCGGGGTGATCTCGCGGGCCCAGAAGCCCTCCTCGATGCGCTGGACGGCGAGGTTCTGGCTGCGCCGTGAGGTACCAGGCGTCGATGCCCCAGGCGTTGGGGCGCTTCTCGTAGAAGTAGAGCAGTCCGTTGGCGGTGGAGAGCTTCGGGACCGTGGAGGGCGAGCGGACGTCGCTCTCCCAGACGGTGTCGCAGCCGCTGCCGTCGGCGCGGACGTCGATCCGGGTCGCGCCGCCGACGACGCTGCGGCCGAGGAGGAGTGTACTCGGGTTCTCGTAGCCGTAGTTGTTCTCGACGACGAGGCTGTCGCCCCAGCTGATCAGGGAGTTGTCGGTGGTGGAGGCGCCGGATCCGAAGACGGGCACCTTGCAGACGAGCCGCTCGGCGGCGGGCACGTCGGCGCCCCTGCGGTAGACGAGGACGTTCATCCGGTCGTCGGCGTTGTCGGTGATGGCGACGTACTGGTCCCGGGTGCCGAAGAGGTCGGGGGTGGTGCCCGAGCCCTGGTTCACCGAGCCGGGCTTGGTGCCGGTCCCCCGGTCGTACGTCTCGCGCCACCGGACGCGGGGGACGCCGTCGGCGTCGGCGCGGAAGGCGTACAGGGCGTGGTCGGTGACGACGGAGACGCCGTCCTCGGCGACGGAGAAGGAGTTCTGGATCTCCTCGCCGTCGAGCCGGATCGCGCGCAGGGCGCCCGTGGCGGGGTCGACGGTGCCGACGCGGCCGAGGCGGGTCACCCACCAGATGCGGCCGTCCCAGTCCGGCATGACGGAGGTGACGGGGTCGCAGACGCCGCTGGGGAAGAGGTTGGTCCAGGTGACGCAGTCGTGCGGCACGAGGGAGGTGAGGTCCCAGTCGTCCTCGACGACGAACTCCCAGGCGCCGTCGGCCTTCTGGCGGTGGGCGATGCGCAGGACGTGCTGCCGGGAGTCGGCGAGGACGACCCGGTCCCGGTCGTCCAGGTAGAAGTAGGCGCCGCCGGAGGTGTCCTTGAAGATCTCGTCCTGGGCCACCAGCCTCTTTGCTCCCATACTCGTGGGAACTATTTACGGCATGAACTTCAACTCCATGCGGGAGCTGCAGTGGAACCTCGGATACCCCTTCACCATCGGCCTGATGGGGTGGTATGAGTCAGTTTGCATGTACTCTCCAAGCGGCGGGACTGGTTACAGGAGGCATCTGAGCCACACGCGCGGTGCGCACGGTTTACTCCTGCACTTCCACCCGAAACGCCCATATCGATCACTGGGGAGTCCCTGGGGAGAAGTGATGCGGGTGATCTCCTCGCCCTCCCCTCCACAGTCCCTCTGAGCTGGCCTTTGGGGGATCCGGAAGCGCTGGGGAGGATCTGGGGAGAACGGGACCGTCAGCAGCACCTCGCACCTACGCCATCAAGCCCGTTCGCCGGACGGTTCGCCACCCTCTGGACGGCTCGTCGACGTCGCGGCAAATCACCGTGAGTGACAGCGGGCCGGGCCGGTGAGGTGGCCTACCTCAGCAGGCGCCCCTGGAGAGGAATTTGCGCCGACAGGTGGCGCGGATCCTGCAGCTGCAGTCCTGGGACCCACCCACCGTCGGGAACTGTGGTTAAGCCGAAGCGACAGGCGGGCGGGCACCCCTCCACGATCCGCCGCCGAATCTCCGGCGACCTGATCCGCCCCCGCGGCCAAACCCCGCACCCCCGGGCCCGAAGCCGGCGGACGCTTGCGGACGAGGTGCCGGGGATCTCGGTGATCGGGAGGTCGTACTCCGGCGCTCCGAACTCCGCGACGGCCGACACCCAGCCGGAACCCATCACCACGGCAACGTCATGATCTCCACCATCAGTACGGGCGCGAAGCGCGGTGGCAGCCACTTCGGCTGCCACGTACGTGTCAGGCAGGAAGTCGTTCACGGGAAGCTCCATTGCTTTTCTCGGACATGGCTGGCGGCCGCCAGCCCATCTCTTGCCCGCTGGGGTACGCGGACCCGGCCGCAGCCGGGCGTTGCCGCGGAAGCGCCGGGATGACCAGCGAGTAGATGTCAGAAGCCTTCTTCCTCGTCGTCCCCTTCCAGCGGTGACGAGTTCCGTGGAATCCCGATGCGCCAAGGGTTCTGATCTTGAGAGGGTGTGCCCGTACGCCTCAGAACCGGGAGACGGAGCATCACCCGTGATCATCTTCGACACGTGCATCCTGCGCGGATGCGGCCTTGAAAGCAGCAGTGCTGATCTCCTGCGGGCGATCAGAGAGTCCGGGGTCGGGGTCGCCGCGCCGTGGATGGTGGTTGAGGAGCTCGCCGGCCAGCAGGTCGCGAAGTACCTGAAGCAGCACGACGCGGCTGCTCAGGCCCTCGGCTCCCTCCGCAGCGTCACGCCGTGGCAGATGGAGCCCGTGTTGGAAGCGTGCGCGCCGGAGGAAGTCCGAGGGTATTGGCGGAAGAAGTACGCCGACTTCGTCGGGACGATCCCCACGAGTGAGGCCGCCCTTCGGGAAGCGATGCGCCGCGAGATAAGCGGCCTCCCGCCGGCCAAGGCCGAGAAGCAGGGCAAGACGGGAGGACGGGACGCGGCCATCTGGCTGTCCGCCGTCGAATACGCAAGGAACAACCCCGAGGAAACGGTCTACTTCGTCAGCTCCAACACGAAGGACTTCGGCGATGGGACCGTGTACGAGTATCCGATGTTCGAGGATGTGGAAGAGCTAGGCGACCGGTTTGCGCTCCTCACGTCTCTGGACCAGGTCGTCGAGCGATTCACTCGTGAGGTCCAGGTGGACCCCGAGGCCGTCAAGGCCGCTGTCCTCGCGAAGGGGTCCGAGCGGGCTCTTGGCCGGCAGATCCACGACCTTCTGGCTGACAGTGCACAGGCCGGATTCGAGGCGTCCCTGTTCGACGCAACCGGAGGCGAGCGATCATGGACCTGGTTGCGCAATTGGAAGTTCGCTCCATTCGTGCAGGTCGAATCGATCGAGGACATCAAGGCCTACGCTATCGGTGACGAGATCTGGAGCACTGCGACAGCCCAGGTCACGACCGCGGGGTTGAACATGGCGCTGGGAGCGTCCGGCACCATCGCCTGCTCCATGCAGGTCCCGCTCCTCATCGGCCTGCAACACGACCGGGCTCCAGTCGCCCTGCGTATCAAGGCGGCGGGCCCCCTCGATGCAGCTGATGGTGCGAGGGCCGTCGAGATGGCTCGCAACCAGGTACGCGCATTGACGGAGATCGAGCGGCGCCTCCTGCTGCATCCCTGGGAGCGCGAGCTGCCTTCATGACGCCCATCTGACGCGGGGCTTGCCGGAGCTGCCAGCGATGCCGCGGCCGTTGCGGGGCGGCGCCGCGGATGGGCCTTCGAGGCAGGTTGCAGTCCCGTCTTCGTGGGCGCCCCCGAGGAACTCGCAGCCTACGAAGCAATAACCCAGTAGACCCGACGGTAAAAACCCAAGCTAAGGCTTGTCCCGTAAAGGCTCTTCGAGCAGGTGCGCGCGAGGCGGGCCGGGTTCGGTCCGCTTGTCTATCCGCTGAGGGAAAGGTTGTGCAGGCGAGCGATGCCGCTCATCGCGTGATGGACACCGTCGCCCTTCAATCGGCAGTCGCGAAGGATCTTCCAGGCTTTCATCCGGGCGAAGGCGTGCTCGATACGGGCACGGACCTGGCGGTGGGAGGCGTTGTGCTCTTCCTTCCAGGCAGGCAGTTTGCTCTGCCCGCGCTCGCGACGGTGTGGGATGAGCAGACCGGTGCCCCGGTAGCCGCCGTCGGCGACCACAGTGGTGCGGCCGACGGCGGCTTTGGGGCCGGACAGTTCCCATGCCTTGCAGTCATTGCGGTTGCCTGGCAGGGGCTGGCCGACCACCACGACGAGGCGGGTGTCGGCGTCGATGACGACCTGGTGATTCGTGGAGTAGCGGTAGTTCTTCGACTGCTCGGCTACCGTGTGGTCGCGTGTGGGGACCAGGGTTCCGTCCACGATCAACACAGTGTTCTTGCGGAACCGCTTGCGCGGCCGGAGCGCAAGCAAGGGGCCGAGGTGTCTGATGACGCGGTCGGCCGCAGACTTCGATACCCCGAACAGCGGGGCAAGTTGGCGCAGCGTCAAGTTTGTCCGCCAGTACGTCGTGACCAGCAGCACTCGGTCCTCCAGCGGCAGCCCCCACGGCCGGCCCCGCCGCACCTCATCGGCCCCCTCGCTGCGCAGCGCGGTCACCAGCTTGTCGAAACGGCGCGGGCTCAGCCCAGTGAACGGGGCTATCCAGGACGGGGCCGACGCCGTGATCACTCCAGTCACAGCAAGATCATGACGCCAAGCCGGGGCCCTGTAGCACCACCCCGTCACGGGCCGCCTGGTCAGGACCTCACTCCTAATGCCACATCAGGCAACGTTCGCCCTTGACGAGATCGCGTAGCCGTTCGTCGGCAGCGTTCTTGTTCCTCCAGATGGAGCAGGACCCGAAGGTCCTCGTGGCTGATGCCGTTGACCATCCCCTCGCGCAACGAAGGTGGGAAGAGCGGGCCGGCCGCCTCAGGGTCCGGTCAGCACACCGCGAGGAACAGATGCAGGGAGCGTAGGCGGAGCTGCGTGAACTCGGCCACCTGGCTGCCAAAGGAGCAGACGCCCCGCCCGTGCAGCGTCTGCACTGACGCATCCAGGACGGCGAACACGCGCTCAATCAGGCCGAAGTCGCGCTCGCGCTGACTGAGCATCGGCTCGACAACCTCCGAGAAGGCGCCTGACAGGCGGTCCGGGTCAGTCAAAGCCAGCTATCCATAGGATATTTTGACTCGCCTTCTATCTCAAACCGACTATCCAGAACGAACGAACGGGGAACGCCATGGGCATCACCAGGACCACTCGTAGGACGCAGGCCAAGATCGCCGTGTCCATCGGGGCCCTGGCCGCGGGCTCGCTCATACTCACCGCCTGCAGCGGAAGCAGCGACAGCGCCAGCGGCAGCAAGCGCGACGGTACCTACTACATCAAGGACGTCAACGGCACGTCCGACCTCGGCCAGTTGGTTGTCAAGGGCAACAGCGTCTCGCATCATGAGTACGACTGCGATGGTGTCTATGAGAAGCCGGACGTGACCAGCACCGGCGAGTTCAACAAGGATCAGTCCCAGATCATCTGGACGGTCGCTGGAGAGGACACCCGCAACGAGCGGACCGGCAGCGAGCCCATCTCGACCAGTGACACCTCGATCAGCATCAGCGGTAGCGTGTATGTACGTGACAGCTCCGATGCCGGCAAGGCTCTGCTGGACGGCTTCAAGGTCAAGTGCGGGAAGTGACGTAGACCTCCCACTCGGCCGGCCGAGCAGGGCAGAACCCCGTGGGCATCACGTCCGCGGGGTTCTGTTTCTCCTCGGCTGGTCAAGCCTCTGACGCCTACTCCTGAAGCTGCTGCGACCGGTACTCCTCGATCGCCTCCGGCGGCCAGCCAAGCGTCGGGTGGCCGCTGGCATCCATGTCTCGACGTACGTGCAGGGCAAACGTTGGCTGATGCAGCACTAGCTGCACCATGCTCAAGGCACCGCCAGGGCCGGGACGACGATCTGACGAGGAGCAGGACGTGGGAAGTCTGTTGAGGAGCGTCTCCGGAATCCGCTGGGGAGAACTGCACGACGCGACAGGCGCCGCGGCCGGCGGTATCCCACCTCTGCTGTCCCGAATCGCATATGGGGATGAGGACACGGCCCGCATCGCCATCGATGACCTGGGCGACGCCATCTGTGCGCTGGGCTTCGTCGTCGGCGAGGCGACAGCTCCCACGGTGCCGTTCCTTCTTGAACTGGTCGGGTCCCCGCACGTTGCTTGCAAGGCCGAGTTGTTAGACCTTCTGGGAAGCATCTGCCGGACCGACCAGTGGCACTCTGCCGCTGCGGCAGCGCATGACCGCAAGTACAACGCGAGCTACCGGCAGCAACCCGGCTGGGAGGCAGCCTCAAGGACAGCCGTGTACGCGGGCCGGTCCGTCATCGAGGGCGTTGCCTCCTCCATACGGTCAGAGGAAGCGACGCCTGCTCAGAAGTTTCTGCAGGAGATGGATGACACCCCACCGTTCCCGGAGCTATGAGCGGTCATTGCGGGACAGCCCTTAGAGGTCCTAACAGAAGCCACTGATGGTGTGACTGTCAGCTTGGATGCTCGTTGGGCCGTTCGTGGCGAAGAGGAACTCCCGGCCGTGGAT
>NZ_JBEXSZ010000250.1:0-6179 GCF_040613865.1 Streptomyces sp. NPDC006197
GGGTCGAGGCCGCCGGCTCCACCAGCTTCGGCAGGCGGTGGGGGCGGGAGCCGTACCAGAAGTAGGAGACGGCGAAGCCGAAGGACAGGCACGCACCGGGCCGCTGATCGGCTCCGACCTTGTGGTGCGCGGCCCCGCGCGGGCCGCGCTGGCCGCCGGCGGAGCGATCGCCGTCGACATGGAGTCCGCCGCCACGCTCCGTACCGCGACGTCGTGTGGACCCCGCCCGGTTGCGGCCGTCCGGGTGGTCGTGGACGCTCCGGAACATGAACTGGTCCGGATCGGCACGGTGCGCGGGGGAATATCAGCCTTCCGTGTCCTTCGTGCCGTCCTTCCCGCTTTCTTCGAATGGCACCGTTCTTTGCTGCTCCCCAGGAGGTGAACGAGTTATGGCCATGCCGCTCCGTCAGTCCATCCGGGTCGGGACCTACCTCTTCGAACAGAAGCTCCGCAAGCGGGACAAGTTCCCGCTGATCGTCGAGCTGGAGCCGCTCTACGCCTGCAACCTCAAGTGCGAGGGCTGCGGAAAGATCCAGCACCCGGCGGGTGTCCTCAAGCAGCGCATGCCGGTCGCCCAAGCGGTCGGCGCGGTCCTGGAGTCCGGCGCGCCCATGGTGTCCATCGCGGGCGGAGAGCCCCTGATGCACCCTCAGATCGACGAGATCGTGCGCCAGTTGGTGGCCCGGAGGAAGTACGTCTTCCTCTGCACCAACGCGCTGCTGCTGCGCAAGAAGCTGGAGAAGTTCACCCCCTCCCCGTACTTCGCCTTCGCCGTCCACATCGACGGCCTGCGGGAACGGCACGACGAGTCCGTCGCCAAGGAGGGCGTGTTCGACGAGGCGGTGGCCGCCATCAAGGAGGCCAAGCGGCGCGGCTTCCGGGTCACCACCAATTCGACCTTCTTCAACACCGACACCCCGCAGACCGTCATCGAGGTGCTCAATTTCCTCAACGACGACCTCCAGGTCGACGAAATGATGATCTCGCCCGCCTACGCCTACGAGAAGGCCCCCGACCAGGAGCACTTCCTCGGCGTCGAGCAGACCCGCGAACTCTTCAGGAAGGCCTTCGCCGGCGGCAACAGGCGCCGCTGGCGGCTCAACCACTCGCCGCTCTTCCTGGACTTCCTGGAAGGAAAGGCCGACTTCCCCTGCACCGCCTGGGCCATTCCCAACTACTCGCTCTTCGGCTGGCAGCGCCCCTGCTACCTGATGAGCGACGGATACGTCCCCACGTACCGCGAGCTCGTCGAGGACACCGACTGGGACAAGTACGGCCGCGGCAAGGACCCGCGCTGCGCCAACTGCATGGCGCACTGCGGCTACGAGCCCACCGCCGTCCTCGCCACCATGGGCTCCCTCAAGGAGTCCCTGCGCGCGATCCGGGAGACCGTCTCCGGGAACACCACGTCATGACCGGCGGGTTCGACCTGCGGGCGCTGCTCTCCGAGCGCGGCGCGGAGCGGTACGAGCTGCACGCCAAGTACCTCAACCCCCAGCTGCCGCGCATGCTGCACACCATCGGATTCGACAAGGTCTACGAGCGGGCCGAGGGCGCCCATTTCTGGGACGCCGACGGCGTCGACCACCTCGACATGCTCGCCGGCTTCGGCGTGATGGGTCTCGGACGGCACCACCCCGTCGTCCGCAAGGCCCTCCACGACGTCCTGGACGCCCGGCTCGCCGACCTCACCCGCTTCGACTGCCAGCCGCTGCCGGGCCTCCTCGCCGAGAAGCTGCTCACCCACAGCCCGCACCTCGACCGGGTCTTCTTCGGCAACAGCGGCACCGAGGCCGTGGAGACCGCCCTCAAGTTCGCCCGGTACGCCACCGGGCGGCCGAGGGTCCTCTACTGCCACCACGCCTTCCACGGGCTCACCACCGGCTCCCTCTCCGTCAACGGCGAGCAGGGCTTCCGGGAGGGCTTCGACCCGCTCCTGCCGGACACCGCGATCGCCCTAGGCGACCTCGACGCCCTGGAGCGGGAGCTGCGCAGGGGCGACGTGGCCGCCTTCGTCGTGGAGCCCGTCCAGGGCAAGGGCGTCCACGAGGCGCCCCCGGGCTTCCTCCGGAACGCCCAGGAGCTGCTGCACCGGCACGGCGCGCTGCTCATCGCGGACGAGGTGCAGACGGGTCTCGGCAGGACCGGCGACTTCTACGCCTACCAGCACGAGGAGGGGGTCGAGCCGGACCTGGTCTGCGTGGCCAAGGCGCTCTCCGGCGGCTACGTCCCGGTCGGCGCCACCCTCGGCAAGGACTGGATCTTCAAGAAGGTCTACTCGTCGATGGACCGGGTCCTGGTCCACTCGGCGAGCTTCGGGTCGAACGCGCAGGCCATGGCCGCCGGACTCGCCGTCCTCTCGGTCATGGAGGACGAGGGCACCGTCGCGCACGCCCGCCGGATCGGCGACCTGCTCTCCGGGCGTCTGAGGGAGCTCGTGCCCCGGTACGAGCTGCTGCACGAGATCCGCGGGCGCGGCCTGATGATCGGGATCGAGTTCGGGCGGCCGTCCTCGCTCGGACTGCGCGGGCGCTGGACGATGCTCCAGGCGGCCCGCAAGGGCCTCTTCGCCCAGATGGTCGTCGTCCCGCTGCTCCAGCGGCACCGGATCCTCACCCAGGTCTCCGGGGACCACCTGGAGGTGATCAAGCTGATCCCGCCGCTGATCATCGACGAGGCGGACGTGGACCGGTTCGTGACCGCCTTCACCGCGGTCATGGACGACGCCCACGGCGGCGGCGGACTGATGTGGGACTTCGGGAAGACGCTGGTCAAGCAGGCGGTCGCGCAGCGCTGACCGGTTCTCGACGCCGCTTTTGCCTCTGAGGCAAGAAACTTGCCTCAGAGGCACGATCCTGGCGGAATGGACGCATGGACCACGTCCCCGGGGACACCTCCCCGGACCCCGCCACTCCCGACGTCCTGCCCGACGTCGCCCCGCAGCTGCGGGCCCTGCGCCGCCGCCGGGGACTCACCCTGGAGGCCGCCGCCCAGCGGGCCGGCCTCTCGCCGGCCCACCTCTCGCGCCTGGAGACGGGGAACCGGCAGCCCTCGCTGCCGATGCTGCTCGCCCTGTCCCGCATCTACGGTACGACGGTCTCCGAGCTCCTGGGCGAGGCGCCCCCCGAGCGCGACCCCGTCGTCCGGGCCGACCGCTCCGAACCCGTCGAGGCCGACGGCTGGATCTACCGCCAGGCGGGCGGCGCCGGGCGCGCCCTCCAGTGCCTGCGGGTCCACGTGCCGTACGCCACCCGGGCCGACATCGTGCGCGTCCATCCCGGCGAGGAGTGGATCCACGTCCTGGAGGGGCGGGTCCGGCTCGCGCTCGGCGAGGCCGTCCACGTCCTCGATCCCGGGGACAGCGCGCACTTCGACTCGCTGACCCCGCACCGGATCGGCGCCGCCACGTCCGGCGGGGCCGAGCTGCTCTTCGTCCACACCCTGATGCAGAGCCCCGCCGCCGAGCTGTGCCTCGGCGGCGGGACCCCGCACCGGCGCTGATCCCGCGCGACCCCTTCCGAGTCCTGAATCCCCAGGAAAGGAACGACATGTCCGAGAAGTCCGTACCGGTCACCGGCGAGGAGCGCGGTGAAGGCAAGTTCCCCAAGGGGCTCGTGCTCCGCCTCTTCGCCTACCTGATCGCGGGCCACCTCTTCGCCGGCTTCCTCTACCTGCTCTTCATGCTGGGAGCGCAGAACCAGTAAAAAGCGCAGAACCGGTAGGGAGCGCAGAACCGGTGGGCGGCCTCACGCCTCCGTGAGCAGCCGCTCCCGCAGTCGCTCGCGGGTCTCCGGGGCCAGCTTCAGGCCCTCCGTGATGTAGGCGTCCACCGAGCCCCAGGTCGCCTCGATCGTCTCGAAGGCGGCCCGCAGATACTCCACCCGTGCGTCGAAGAGCGGGCTCAGCAGCTCCATCACCTCGGGCGACATCGCGTCCGGGGAGGTGGAGCTGCGGTGCACCTTGTAGCGGCGGTGCGGGGCGTTCGACTTCACGTAGTCGGCCTCGATGGCCTCCCGCTCGACCCCGACCGCGAGCAGGGTGATCGCGACGGCGAGCCCGGCCCGGTCCTTGCCGGCCGCGCAGTGCATGAGCGCCGGGACGCTCTCCTCCGCCATGGAGTGCAGGATCCGGCTGTGCTCCACGGTCCGCTCGATCACCATCTTCCGGTACGAGTCGGACATACGGGCGGCCGCCTTGCCGTCGCCGAGGACCTCCCGCAGCTGCGCGATCTCGCCGTCGCGCACCAGCTTCCAGAACTCCTTGCCGTCGGCCGGGTCGTTGAGGGGTATGTTCACGTTCCGCACGCCGGGCAGCTCGACGTCCGCGCCCTCGACCTTCCGGTCCGACTCGTTGCGGAAGTCGAAGACGGTGTGCAGGCCCAGCGAGGCGAGGAAGGCGGCGTCGCCCTCCGTCGCGTGGGCGAGGTGACCGCTGCGGAAGAGGCGGCCGGGGCGGACGGCGCGTCCGTCCGTCGTCGGCAGGCCGCCCACGTCCCGGAAGTTGCGGACCTCCGTCAGTTCGGGCTCGGCGGCTTCGGCGGGCGGGACCTGCGGCAGCTGCTGCGTCACGGCTGCTCCTGTTCTGTTGATCGGTTTCTGGGGCAATCATCCCGGCTGGGGGCCCCGGCACGCACCCCCTCGGACGGGAATGGGTGATCTGTCCGTATTGGGGTGTTCCGTATAACCCGCCCCGGTTGCAGGGGAGATGGGGATCGGTGCGTGAGCAGCGTCATAACCGTGACGGACCGTGCCTGATCGTCTTTTCCAAATACCCCCCGGGAAAAGGGGATCGAAGGACCGTCATCCACGGAGGGTGACCGGAATTCCGGCCGGATATCAGCCGGATATCAAGGAATCCCGGAGCACTTGAAAACTGTGGCTTGTTCACGCCGACCCCACTCGTCTAGCGTCGCGCTCAATCCGGACGGACCGCCGAATCCTGCCACCGACCGGAATCCGCACTCACCCGTACGAGGCAGGAGCGGGGGACCCAGGTAAGTCGCCGATCCCTCGAAGAAGGACGGCTCGGGGTGAAGTCGCGTGCACACGCGGCCGGACATCTCCAGTCCGAACCCGACAGCTCACCTCGCAGGCGCCGGAGAGGAATTCGCCATGCCCGCGAAGGGTAAGCACCGCCGCACCAAGTCCAACCGTCTGACCCGCGGCATCGCCGCCGCCGGCACCGGTGGCGCCGTCGTCGCCCTCCCGCTCCTCGGAGCCACCGGCGCCCACGCCGCCGAGCAGGCCGCCCCGGCCGCCGCCCCCGCCCAGGCCGTCGCCCACGTGAAGGCCGCCGCGCCCGCCACCGCGAAGGCCGCGCCGAAGACGTACTCCGTCGTCCGGGGCGACTACCTGTCGAAGATCGCCACCGAGCACCACCTCGCGGGCGGCTGGCAGAAGCTGTACAAGGACAACCGCCGGGTCATCGGCGCGGACCCCTCGCTGATCCTGCCCGGCATGAAGCTCACCCTCGGCACGAAGAACACCGCCGCGCCGAAGCCCGACCACCAGAGCGCGCGGAGCTCCGGCAAGAACGGCGACGAGGCCCCCCGCGCCTCCCGCAGCAGCGAGCGCTCCTCGGCCCCGGCCGCCGCGACCGCCGCCCCGTCGTCCTCCGCGCCCTCCTCGTCGGCCGCGACGACCTCCTCCGGCTGGGTCGCCCCGATCGCCGGCGCCGGCATGTCGACCCCGTACCACCAGGCCGGCTCCATGTGGTCCTCCGGCTACCACACCGGTGTCGACTTCATCGCCTCCACCGGCACCCCGATCCACGCGGTCGGCCCCGGCACCGTCTACTCCGCCGGCGACGGCGGCGCGTACGGCAACCAGGTCGTCATCCAGCACGCCGACGGCACCTTCTCGCAGTACGCCCACCTCTCCTCGATCTCCGTCTCCGCCGGCCAGACCGTCAACGGCGGCGACCAGATCGGCCTGTCCGGCGCGACCGGCAACGTCACCGGCCCGCACCTGCACTTCGAGATGCGCACCGGGCCGGAGTACGGCTCCGACATCGACCCGCTGGCCGCCCTGCGCCAGCACGGCGTGAGCATCTGACGCACCGTCGGCACGAGCTCGTCCTCCGGAGCAAGAACGGCGAGGACCTCCAGCTCACCCCGACCGAGCTGCGGCTGCTCCTGGAGCTGAGCCGGCGGCCCGGGCAGGCGCTGTCCCGCCAGCAGT
>NZ_JBEXSZ010000251.1:0-6027 GCF_040613865.1 Streptomyces sp. NPDC006197
GGCGGCTCATGAGGGCGTCCCCGTGGAGGCGGTGTCGAGGGTCGGGCGGGTCCGTTCCAGGGCGGTGTCCAGTGCCTCGACGCGGCGGTACGCGGTCTCGTCGGTCTCCTTGGACCGGATGCGGGCCGGCCGGTAGTGGGCCGGCTCGACGTACCGCCCGCCCTCGGCGACCACGTTCCCGTACAGCCAGTCGGAGACGACGACCAGGAGATCGACCTCCTGGCTCTCCGCCATGATCCGCTTCGCGGGGGCGCTGTCGCAGAGCCGGGCGGCGAGGTCCACCGCCCGCCCGACGAGCCCGCGCCCGTCCTGGGCGACGAGCCCCGCGTTCATGCCGATCCGCAGCCGCAGGCGCCGGCTCCGGCCCGTGTTGTGGGCGCGCAGGCTCTCGTAGAGGGTGTCGATCCAGCGTCCGACCATGAGCGTCGGCGGCACGTCGGGACGCAGGGCGGCGAGGATGCCGTCCCCCCGGTCCTCCTGGTGGAAGGTGCCCGGTTCGACGCCGACGGAGCCGTACGCCTCGTCGAAGGCGGCGTACATCGCGGCCCGGTGCAGCTCCTTCTCGGCCATGCCCAGGGTTCCGGAGCCGCAGATGTCGCCGAAGACGACGAACCGGTGGATCCCGCCCGCTACCCCGTTCGCTTCCGCACTGCTCACTCTCGGACTCCCTGTGTGTGGTGCCGTGGTGGTGCGTGTGTCGCATGTCCAGACTGGCCGTCCGCGACGGCCGGCGATGTAGCCGTTTACACACCCGGCGGAGATACGGCCGCCGGGTTTCCGCCGGGGCGTGCGCGCCCCTGCGCGAGCAGCACCAGGACCGGCATGTCGAGGACGACGACGGTGCGGTTCGCGGTGCGGACGACGTCCTGCTCCCGGAGCAGGCGCAGCGCTTTGGCCACCGCCTCCCGGGTGGCTCCGATGGCCGCCGCCAGATCGTGCTGGGGCAGCGGAAGCTCCAGTACGGTCCCTCCGTCGGCCCGCCGCCCGGCGCGTTCGGCCAGTTCGACGAGCCGGGCGGCGAGGCGCTGGAGGACGGTCTCGGAGGCGAGCGCGCGCCGCTCGACGTCGGCACTGCGCAGCCGGGTGGCGAGCTGCCGCATGATCAGCGCGGTCGCGTGCGGCCGGGCGGCGAGGAAGCGCCGGAACCGGTCGCCGGAGACGGCCACCGCCTCGACCGTGCCGAGGGCGGTGACGCTGGCGCTGCGCGGGCCCCGGTCGACGGCGGCGAGGTCGCCGACGACCTCGCCGGCGCCGCGCAGGGCGAGGATGAGCCGTGATCCGCGCTCGGTGCCGACGGAGACGACGGACCAGCCGGAGAGGAGCGCGAGGACGTAGGCGCTGGTGTCGCGTTCGCGGATCATCACCTCCCCGGGTTCGTAGACGCGCCGGACGCCCTCGGCGAGCAGTGACCGCCGGTCGGCCGCGGGGAGGGCGTGGAGGAAGGAGCGGTCCTGGCCGAAGAGACTCATCGCCGCTCACCCCCGTACCGTTCGCAGGCCCTCCGGGGAAGACCGTCCGCCGGTGGCCGACCGGCGCTTTCGCGTGCGTGTTCCCACCTCATGTGACGTACTCAGCCACACTATTGACGCTGTGTCACGTCGTGGGGTGAAGAACGCTAGAGGGTGCGGAAGAAACGCGTCAACGAGCACGGGGGGCGCAGGGGAGCGCCGCCGTCGGCACCCCTGCGCCCCCCCGTGGAAGCGGCCCGGGGCGTGTGCGCGAAGCCTTCGTGAAGGCTTCGCGCACACACCCCGGAATCCGCGCTTCGCAGGAGCCCGGTCAGAGTCTCGGGTCGACCGGTTCCGACTCCAGGGCCAGCACCGCGAAGACGGCCTCGTGGACCCGCCAGAGCGGTTCGCCCGCGGCAAGCCGGTCGAGAGCCTCCAGGCCGAGCGCGTACTCGCGCAGCGCGAGCGACCGCTTGTGGCCGAGGAAACGCTGCCGCAGCCTCTCCAGGTTCTCCGGCCGGGTGTACTCGGGACCGTAGATGATCCGCAGGTACTCCCGGCCGCGCACCTTCACGCCCGGCTGCCCGAGCCGCCCCTTCGCGTCGCGGACGAGCGCCGCCAGCGGCTTGACGACCATGCCCTCGCCGCCCGCCCCGGTCAGCTCCAGCCACCAGTCGGTGCCCGCGCGGACCGAGGCCTCGTCACCGGTGTCGACGACGAGCCGACGGGTCACCTGGAGCAGCCCGGTCGGGTCGTGCTCGACGAGCCGGTCGAGCCGGGCCAGCTGCTCGTCGTGCGGCACCGCCGCGAGCGAACGCCCGCGCGCCGCGAGCAGCTGGAAGGGCGCGAACCGCACACCCTCCAGGCCCTCGGTCGGCCAGCAGTACCTGCGGTACGCCTCGGTGAAGGCCGCCGCGTCCACGGCCCGCTCCCGCTGCCGGGCGAGCAGCCCGTCGATCCCCTCGACCCCGCGTCCCACCGCCCGCTCCAGGGCGTCGATCGCCCCGGGCAGGACGGCGCCCGAAGCGGCGCCGACCGCCGCGTACTGCGCGCGAAGCAGCCCGGCGGACTTGAGCGACCACGGCATCAGCTCGCCGTCGAGCAGCAGCCAGTCGGTGTCGAGTTCGTCCCAGAAACCCGCCGCGCCGATCGCCGTCCGCAAGCGCCCGAGGACCTCCTCCGTGACGTCCTGGTCGTCGAAGAAGGGCCGTCCGGTACGGGTGTGCAAGGAGCCGGTCACCCCGGTGACGCCGAAGTGCTCGCGCGCCGCCTCCTCGTCCCGGCAGACGAGGGCCACGGCCCGGGAGCCCATGTGCTTCTCCTCGCACACGACCCGCTCGACGCCGTCGGCCCGGTACTGGGCGAAGGCCTCGGCCGGGTGCTCCAGGTAGCCGTCGACCTTCGAGGTCGCGGTGGGCGCCATCGTCGGCGGCAGGTAGGCGAGCAGCCGCGGGTCGACCGCGAACCGGCTCATGACCTCCAGGGCCGCCGCGGCGTTCTCCTCGCGCACGGCGACGTTCCCGAGGTGGCGGGTCTCCACGGTCCGCCGCCCGTGCACGTCGCCCAGGTCCAGGGGACGCCCCTGGTGCCCGCCGGGCGCCTCGGTGGCGAGCGGCCGCGCCGGCTCGTACCAGACCTTCTCGGCCGGTACGTCGACGAGCTCGCGCTCGGGCCAGCGCAGCGCGGTCATCCTCCCCCCGAAGACGGCCCCGGTGTCGAGGCAGAGGGTGTTGTTGATCCAGGAGGTACGGGGCACGGGGGTGTGTCCGTACACGACGGCGGCCCGGCCCCGGTACTCCTCCGCCCACGGATAGCGCACCGGCAGCCCGAACTCGTCGGTCTCGCCCGTGGTGTCCCCGTACAGCGCGTGCGAGCGCACCCGCCCGGAGGTCCGGCCGTGGTACTTCTCCGGCAGACCGGCGTGACAGACGACGAGGTTCCCGCCGTCGAGGACGTAGTGGCTCACGAGTCCGTCGATGAACGCCGCCACCTCCGCGCGGAACTCCTCGCTCTCGCGCCCCAACTGCTCGACGGTCTCGGCAAGGCCGTGCGTCTCCTGCACCTTCCGCCCCTTGAGCCACCGGCCGAGCTTGTTCTCGTGGTTGCCGGGGACGCACAGCGCGTCGCCCGCCGCGACCATCCCCATGACCCGGCGCAGGACGCCCGGCGAGTCGGGGCCCCGGTCGACGAGGTCGCCGACGAAGACGGCCGTCCGCCCCTCGGGGTGGTGTCCGTCGACGTAGCCGAGCTTCGCGAGCAGGGTCTCCAGCTCGGAGCGGCAGCCGTGGACGTCGCCGATGATGTCGAACGGGCCGGTGAGGTGCCGCAGATCGTTGAAGCGCCGCTCCAGGACGACCTCGGCCTCCTCGACCTCCTCCACGGAGCGCAGCACGTGCACCTTGCGGAAGCCCTCGCGCTCCAGGCCTCGCAGCGAACGGCGCAGCTCCCGCCGGTGGCGCTGGATGACGTGCGCCGGCATGTCCGCCCGGTCGGGCCGGGCGGCGTTCCGCGTGCGGCACACCTCCTCGGGGAGGTCGAGGACGATCGCGATCGGCAGCACGTCGTGGGTCCTGGCCAGCTGGACGAGCTGACGCCGGGCCTCCTGCTGCACGTTGGTGGCGTCGACGACGGTCAGCCGCCCCGCCGCCAGGCGCTTGCCCGCGATGTAGTGGAGGACGTCGAAGGCGTCCCTGCTCGCGGACTGGTCGTTCTCGTCGTCGGCGACGAGCCCGCGGCAGAAGTCCGAGGAGACGATCTCGGTCGGCTTGAAGTGGCGCCGGGCGAAGGTGGACTTGCCGGAACCGGTGGCACCGACGAGCACCACGAGGGACAGATCGGTGACGGGCAGGGTGCGGGTCATGCGGTGACCTCCTTCGAGGTCTCGTCGGTACGGCTGTCGGTGGAGGTGTCCGTACGGCTGAAGACGGCCATCTGGGTCGGCGGCCCGACCTCCGGGTCGTCCGGTCCCACGGGGGCGAACCCGACCCCGTAGCCGTACTGCCCCGCGACGCCGGCCGCCCAGGCGCGGAACTCCTCGCGGGTCCACTCGAAGCGGTGGTCGCCGTGCCGGACGTGCCCGGCCGGAAGCGACTCCCAGCGCACGTTGTACTCGACGTTCGGCGTGGTCACGACGACCGTACGGGGCCGGGCCGAGCCGAACACCGCGTACTCCAGGGCCGGCAGCCTCGGCAGGTCCAGGTGCTCGATCACCTCGCTGAGCACGGCCGCGTCATAACCCGCGAGCCGCTTGTCGGTGTACGCGAGGGAGCCCTGCGTCAGCTTCACCCGGGCGGCCTGCCGCTCCCCCATCCTGTCCAGGTGAAGCCGGCGCGCGGCGACACCCAGGGCCCGCGCGGACACGTCCACGCCGACGATCTCGGTGAAGCGCGGGTCCTTGAGCAGGGCCTGCACCAACTGCCCCTGTCCGCAGCCGAGGTCGAGCACGCGCGTCGCGCCCGCGTCCTTCAGCGCGGCGAGGATCGCCTCCCGCCGCTGCTCGGCGAGCGGCACCGGACGCTCCTCCGTGTCGGTGGTCTCGTCGACGGCGTTGTCGACGTCCTCGACGTCCAGGCCCTCGGCCTCGGCGAGCCGCACCAGTTCGAGCCGCTCCGTCGCCGCACGGGCCAGACCCCAGCGGCGCGAGAGATAGCGGGCGGTGATCAGTTTCCGCTCGGGGTGGCCGGCCAGCCAGCCGTCACCGGCGCGCAGCAGCTTGTCGACCTCGTCGGGCGCGACCCAGTAGTGCTTGGCGTCGTCGAGGACCGGCAGCAGGACGTACAGCTGGTTGAGGGCGTCCGCGAGCCGCAGCTCGCCCTCCAGGACCAGCCGCACGTACCGCGAGTCGCCCCACTCGGGGAACTCCCCGTCCAGCACCACCGGTTCGGCGTCCACCGTGTCCCAGCCCAGCGGCCCGAACAGCGCCCGCACCAGCTCCGCGCCGCCCCGGGCGGGGAGCGCGGGGACCTCGACGCGCAGCGGCAGCGGCGCGGCGGCCCGCTCGGGCATCGCCTTGCACTCGCCGTGCAGCGCGGTCTTGAAGACCTTGGCGAGCGCGACGGCAAGCAGCGAGGACGCCGCGTAGGGCCGGTCGTTGACGTACTGCGCGAGCGCCGAGTCCGGGGCGCCGCCCCGGCCCTTGCCCTTGCCGCGGCGCACCAGCGCCACGGGGTCCACCTCCAGGAGGAGTGCCGCCGTGCACCGCTCGGCACTCGCCTCGGGGTAGAGGACGTGCGCCGTGCCGTGCGAGGTCGAGAACGCCTGCGCCCGCTCGGGATGCTTGTGCAGCAGAAAACCGAGATCGGTCGCGGGTCGCTCCGGGCTGCCGTAGGTACTGATCGTCAGGAACACACGCTCGAGTATGGGCGCCCCCCGCCCCACCGACCAGGCATTTTCCGACCACCACCACTTGGCCGGCCCCGGCCGGGCGGCCGGGTCAGGCCGGGCGGCCGGGTCAGGCCGGGCGGCCGGGTCAGGCCGGGCGGCCGCACGATCGCCGACCAGGCCTCCGACCCGTACCTCTCGTACGTGCTCCACGAGGACGAGGACCGCATCGACGGCCTCAAGGCCCTGCTCTCCTCCA
>NZ_JBEXSZ010000252.1:0-5933 GCF_040613865.1 Streptomyces sp. NPDC006197
TGCCGGACCGGGAAGAGGACGTCGGCGCGCAGCGCGTCCGCCTGGGCCGGGTCCGCGGTGAGGGCGATGCGCTCCTCCACGGCCGCGTCGAGCGCCGAGCCGAAGCCCAGCCAGGTATGCCGGTTTCCCCACCAACACCAGCCGACCTTCGGGGCGTTGCGCCGCT
The DNA here is from genome assembly GCF_040613865.1 of Streptomyces sp. NPDC006197. Classification (NCBI taxonomy): domain Bacteria; kingdom Bacillati; phylum Actinomycetota; class Actinomycetes; order Kitasatosporales; family Streptomycetaceae; genus Streptomyces; species Streptomyces sp. NPDC006197. The sequence continues at coordinate 167 of NZ_JBEXSZ010000252.1, forward strand.
CGCGGCCGTCCCGCCCCGTCCCGTTGCTGATCCAGATCGCCGGCGTACGGGCGTCGTAGGCGCCGTTCGCCTTACGCAACCGCGACCCGATGGTCATGAAGCAGCGGTTGCGCTCCAGGGCGGTCGGCTGCTGGATCACCCAGTGGATCCCCTCGGCGAGCGTGAGCGGGCTGCGCCCCTCCCGCACGATCGCCGGCAGCGCCTCCTCGGGGCTCCAGTCGGCCATGTGGTCGCCGCGGTCGAGGCCGGTGACGAGATAGAACGGGGCGTCCGGGAGCTCGACGCCGTACGGTCGGAAGTCGTCGACGTCCGGCATGTCGACGACCACGAACCCGGGCTTGTCGTCACGACGGAGCAGCGGCGCGAGCACGGACGCCGGGACCCGGTCCGGGTGTACGGCGAGCAGCGCGTCCACGTCGGCGGTCGCGGCGGCCCTGGTGAAGGCGCGCAGTTCGTCGGCGGTCTCCCCGGCGAGCTCGTGCACTCCGAGCTCGATCAGTCTCTCGGCCTGGGCGGCGAGGGACGGCAGCGGGGCGAGGGCGGTGGTGGTCACGGCGTCGGTCAAGGCACTCCTGGGTCCGGAGGGATCGGCCTGCGGTCAAACGACGCCCGCCGCGGGATTGTTCCCGCCGCGGCGGGAGGGAAGAGGAGTACCTATGGGCCTCGTGCGGCCCGGGCACGGATGACGCTTGTCGGCCGACTGCCGCAGGCCGACACGCGGTGGGGGCCCCGCCTCCCCGGTCCAGGTCTGCTCCGGCCGCCGGCCCGACCCCGTGGTCGCCCCGGTCCGCGGTCGGGTCGCTGCCGCCGACGCGGTCGCTGCCGCCGACGCGGTCGGTGCCGGCCGTCCTGTCGGGGCGGGCGCCGTCAGCACGCACGCGTCGCCACCACTCGGCGCGGTTCCTGAGCCTCCACGGCGACAAGCCGCTGAACGCCTACAGTGGCCATCTGCGATCGAAGGGTGACTTCACGTGTCCTTCTCACCTCGTCGGAGTCGCCATGGCCTCACCCTCACCCAGCCCACGCCGCTCCGGGGCGTCGCTCCTGCCGGTCCTCATTCCCCTTGCGGTCCTGATCGTGGTGGCGGTGTCCGTGGGGTCCCGGCTTCAATTCGCCGAGCGGCAGGCGAACGACACGGTCCGCACGGCCGGGTCCCGCGCCGCCGACCGGGTGGACGTGGAGGCCGTCGTCCAGAGCGTCGACGCCGCGGCCAGAGAGCTCGTCCTGCGGGTCAAGGTCGTCCCCCGTGGGGCTCTCGGCGAGGAGGAGGGGACCGCCCCGGTGGACGACCTCAGCCTCCAGACCTCCGTGGCGACCCTCAGCGACCTGGCGTTCGAAGCGCACGAGCGGCTCGCCCCCAAGGACGTGCAGGTCGCGATCGCGGGTGGATCGATCGGTGACTACCCGTTCGACACCTACGAGACCGACATCGAGTTCTGGGCGCTGATGGGCGGAAAGGAGGTGCCGGTCCGGATGCTCTTCTCCAACAACGACACGCGCTTCTCCGTCTCCGCGACGCCCCCGGCCTCCGGGCAGGACGCCGTCGTCGGGCTGCGGCTGTCCCGATCGACCAGTCTGCTCGTCTTCGCGGTCTTCATGATGGTCGTGATGTGGGCGCTGGCGACGTCCGTGCTCCTCGGGGCCTGGTACCTGGCGACCCGTGGCGAGGGCGTGGCCTGGCCCGCCCTCGCCTGGATGGCCGCCACGCTGTTCGCCCTCGCGGCGTTCCGGAACACCGCCCCCGGCGCGCCCCCGATCGGCTGCGTCATGGACTGGTTCGCCTTCTTCTGGGCCGAGACCGTCATCGCCCTGTGCCTGATCACCGTGGTCACCACCGGCGTTCGCGGCGCCATCCGCTCGGAGGACTCCCACCGGGCCTAGGAGTCCACCGTCCCGCGTGCCCCTCACCGGTCGGCTGGCCCGGCGGCGTACGAGCGGCTGTGGGTCGAGCGGCTGACGACGCTCACCGGGGTGACCGAGGTCGACTCACGGATCACGCCAGCTCGCAGATCGCCATGAAGCGGGTGAAGGAGCCACGCGGACCGCCGGTCGAGCGCTGATCCCGCTGCTCGACCAGCGCTTCGGCTCGAAGCTGGACCCCTGGTACGCGCCGTCGATCATGGCTTCGGTTGCCTCACCGGTGAACTCCAGCGCGCGATGACCGGCACCGGCGACCGGTACGCGCAATCGCACGCCGCCATCACCGCTTCCATCCGGCGCTCGGCCCGCAACCCGGACCTTCCGCACCTCGTCGGCACCGGGGGCGCCACACCGAGCGAACGCCTCGGCCACCTCGTCGACCGCTTCGTCGCCCCGGCGGCTTCCCCGCTGCGCGGCCATCTGCGGATGGCGCCGACGGGGAGTCACTTCCCTTGCCCAGCCTCCATTTCCTGATCACGCAGGGCGGAGCCACTCTCTTCATCCAGTTCCGCCGAGGCGATCCCAGATGCCCGCCGGTTCGGTCGGCATCCACCCATGGGCCGATCCCGGGCCGGTCGGCACTCGACCACACGCGGGGTATGGACAACGGCACTCCTCATCCATACCCTCCGATACACCTATTCAATTAATTGATTAGAGGTGTTCCTGTGCATCCGTTCCGAACGGCAGTCGAGAACCGCGACGAGGCCGCCGTCGAGGCGCTCCTCGCCGAGAACGTCGTCTTCACCAGCCCGGTCGCCTTCAAGCCGTACCCCGGCAAGGCCATCACCGCCGCCATCCTGCGCGGGGTCATGCGGGTCTTCGAGGACTTCACCTACGTCCGGGAGATCGCGAACCCCGACGGCCGCGACCACGCCTTCGTCTTCACCGCCACCGTCGACGGCCGGCAGATCCAGGGCTGCGACTTCCTCCACTTCGACGACGAGGGGAAGATCGACGACTTCATGGTGATGGTCCGCCCGCTCTCCGCCGCGAAGGCGCTCGCCGAAGCGATGGGCTCCCAGTTCGACCGGATCGCCCAGGAGGCGACCGGGGCCGGAGGGGCGGCCGGCGCGTGACCGACGTCGACGCGATCGTCATCGGCGCCGGGAACGCCGGCCTGACCGCCGCCACCACCCTCCAGCGCGCCGGCCTGCGCACCCTGCTCGTGGAGCGCCACAACGTCCCCGGCGGCTGCGCCACCTCCTTCCGGCGCGGGCGCTTCGAGTTCGAGGTGGCGCTGCACCAGCTGTCCGGGGTCGGGTTCGAGGGCCAGGCATTCACCCTGCGGGGCCTGTTCGACAAGCTCGGCGTGGCCGACAGGCTGGAATTCGTCCAGGAGGAGGACCTGTACCGAGCGGTGGTGCCGGGCAGCCACGACGTCACCGTGCCGGCCGACTGGGCCGGGGCCGTCGACGCCCTGGAGGGCGCGTTCCCCGGCAACCGGGACCGGATCGATCGGTTCTTCCAACTCGCCAGGGACGTCACGTTCTGGCAGATGGCCGCCGTGCGGGGCATGCCGGCCGACGAGGTCGACCCGGTCCTCTTCCGCCAGGGCCTGCGGCCGTTCCGCGACGTACTGGACGAGCACTTCGACGATCCGGCCCTGAAATCGGTACTGGCCACCTACTGGAGCTACCTCGGGCAGCCGCCGTCCCGGCTCCCGTTCCAGGACATGGCCCTGATGCTGTTCGCGTACCTGGAGTTCAAGCCCTGGCACGTCAAGGGCGGTTCACAGGCGATGTCGACCGCGCTCCTGGACTCCTTCCTCTCGGCGGGCGGCAAGGTGTGCTTCGGCACGGCCGTCGAAACCGTCCTGACGGAGCGGGGGCGCGTGGCCGGAGTCCGGCTGGACGACGGCCAGGAGGTGTCGGCCCGGGACGTGGTCTCCAACGCCTCGCTGCCGCTGACGTACGGGATGCTCGACGACCCCTCCGTCGTACCGTCCCGGATCCGCGCCGACCTCGCCACCCGCCGGACCGGCGTCTCCGGCTTCGTGCTGCACATGGGCCTCGACGCCACCCCGGCCGAGCTCGGCTTCACCACGAGCACCACCTTCGTCACCGCCGACCTGGACGACGAGCGCACCTACGCCTCCTGGCGCACCCTGGAGCCGGCCCGCGGCGTCTGCGTCTCGTCGTACGACGTCGCGCCCATCGGCTTCGCCCCCTCCGGGGCCACCCACGTGAGCCTGATGACCCTGCAGTACGGGGACGCGTGGGAGAGGATTCCGCCGGCCGAGTACGCGAAGGCCAAGTTCGCCTACGCCGAGACGCTGCTCGACCGGGTCGAGGCCGTCGCGCCCGGCATCCGCGACGCGATCGAGGAGGTCGACGTCGCCACCCCGCTGACGATGGCCCGCTACCTCGGCCACCCGGGCGGCGCGATCTACGGCTACGACCAGGACCGCACCGAGAACTGGCTGTTCCGCGACAGCGTGCGCGACCCCGGAGTCCCGGGCCTGCACCTGGCCGGCTCCTGGGCCGGCATGGGCGGCTTCCAGCCCACGCTCGAGTCGGGTCACCGCGTCGCCCGACGCCTCCTGCGCGCCCAGACCGCCTGACTCCCCGGGAGGCACCTACCCATGAAGCACCCTCTCGCCCCGCTCTTCGACGGACACGACGACGTACAGGCGGAGATCGACCGGCGCCACGCGAGCACCGCGGCCCACCCGCCGGGCACCGCGGACCCCCGCCGTCTGATCGACGCCCATCACCCGAAGCGGCTGTCCCTCACCGTCGCCGCCGTCGTCATCGACACCCCGACCACCAGGACCTTCCGGCTCGTCCGGCCCGACGGCGGCGACCTGCCGCCGTTCCTCGCCGGTCAGTACGTCGGCGTGTTCGCGGACGGCACGAACCGGCCGTACGCGATCTCCTCCAGCCCCGCCCGCCTCAGCCACTGGGACCTGACCGTCCGGCGCGTTCCCGGTGGCCGGATCAGCAACCACCTCATCGACGCCGTCGCCGCCGGCGACACCCTCACCACCACCGGCCCGACGGGCACCTTCCACCACAATCCGCTCTTCCACGGCGACGACATCGTCTTCCTCGCGGGCGGGTCCGGTGTCGCCCCCGCCATGAGCATGATCCGCGAGATCGTCGACCGCGGACTCGACCGCCGCTTCCACCTGCTGTACGGCTCACGCTCCGCCGACGACGTCCTCTTCCACGAGGAGCTCGACGCGCTCGCCGCCGACCACCCGGGCCTCCGCGTCGACCACGTCGTCGCCGAGCCGGACCCGGGGTGGGCGGGGCCGACCGGCTTCCTCACCTCCGGCCTGATCAAGGCCCTGGCCGGGCCGCTCGACGGACGGATGGTGTACGTGTGCGGGCCGCAGGCCCTCTACCCGTACGCGCTCACCCAGCTCGCCGAACTCGGCCACCCACGCCGCCGGATCCGCTTCGAGGCCAACGGCGCCCCCACCGACCCGACGGCCCAGCCGCACTGGCCCGCCGGCACGGACCCGGCCGCCGAGGTCACCGTCACCGCCCGGGGCCGTGCCTTCCGCACCCGCCGCGACCGCCCGCTCCTCGACGCCCTGGAGGACGAAGGCATCCGTCCCGAGGCCGCGTGCCGCTCCGGCGAGTGCAGTCTGTGCCGCGTCCGCGTCCTCAAGGGACAGGTGCACACCGCCGAAGAAGCCCGACTCCGGCTCTCCGACGAGAAGTTCGGCTACACCCACTCCTGCGTCGCCTACCCGATCACCGACGTCGACCTCGACGTCTGACCCGCCGAATACGGTGCCCGGTGCCGACGGTGGCGCCGAGGGCGTACAGGTCGGCGTCCGGCGGCAGGGCGGGGGCCACCTGGTCGAGGGCGCGCAGTTCGGGGGCTACACCGCCCC
>NZ_JBEXSZ010000253.1:0-5792 GCF_040613865.1 Streptomyces sp. NPDC006197
GACAACATCAACCAGACGTACACCGTCAACGCCTCCACCGAGGTCGCCAACGGCACCTGGAAGCTCCGCGTCCAGGACAAGGCGTCGATCGACACGGGTTACATCAGCGGCTTCAAGCTGACCTTCCCGTAAGGCCCGTCCTCCCGCGGAAACGCAGAACTCCCGGGCGGGTCGGTGACCATCGCCCCCGACCCGCCCGGGGTCCCAACTCCGCCGTCACCTACCGGCGTTCGCCGCGTCCACCAGCGCGTCCTTCGTCACCGCGCCGACGTAGACCTTGCCGTCGTCGGTGAGGAGGGCGTTCACCAGCTTCGTCTTGAAGACGGTGCCGGAGCCGAACTTCCCGGTGACCTTGTCGCCGAAGGAGTCCAGGAAGCCCTGGATCTCCTTCGGCGCCTCGTCGGTCTTGGGCGCCGGCGCGCCGGTGTCGAGCTTCGCGATCGTCGTCCAGCCCTCGCCGATGACGTTCACGCCCTCCCCGGAGCCGGAGCCGCCGAAGGCCTTCCCGAGGCCGGGCAGGCCGCCCTCGAAGCCCTCGGGCAGGTCCTTCGCGGCCTCGTCGCCCTTCTCCGCCGCGCCCTCCGTCACCTTCGTGCCCTTCGGCGCCTCGAAGGTGAACTCGGAGGCGGCCGGCTTCCCGAAGTCGACCTTCGTGAAGCCCGCGTCGACGACCGGCTTGCCGCCCTCGACCGAGGAGAGGGTGAACTTCAGCGGGGTGCCGTTCGCCGCGTCCACCGCGATCTTCACCGACTCGACCGTCGAACCGCTCTGCTTCGGCTTGATCACCAGCTGGTACGCGTCCCGGCCGGCCACCTTCGCCGTCCCGTCGACCGTGATCGACGTGGTGTCGCCCGCGGCCTTCAGGACCTCGTCGGCGAGCTGCTTGGGCGTGCCGGGGAGCTCCCTGTCCTTCTCGGGGGCGCCGGACGAAGCGCCCTTCTCGTGGAAGGCCTCGTTCGACTTGCTGTCGTAGGCCCAGACGTCGTCGCCGTTGTGGATCAGGCTGTACTCGTCGGAGCCGTCGAGCAGGGTGAGGCGCTGGCGCTCGGGGCCGTCCGCCGCCACGCGCAGGGTGTGACTGCCCGAGAGGAGCTCGGTGAGCTTCTCGGACGGGTCCGCCGACGGGGAGCCGCCGTCGGCGTCCAGGGCTCCGAAGCCGGACGCCAGGCCGTCGAGGGCCGGCAGGCCCAGGTCGGTGGAGATCTTGAACGTGCCGGACAGGGTCTGGGTGTCCGAGGCGGCGATCTTCTCGATGAGCTGCCGGGCCGTGATCTCGGGCAGGTCGGGGTCTCCGGACGCCGCCAGCGCCGGGACGAGGCCGATGGTCGCCGCGGCCACTCCTGCCACCGCGACCGGGACGATGAACCGGCTCGCCTTACGGGTCTCTGCCATGGTCTCCGCTACCTCCGTTGTCGATGTGACCATCTCACCAACTCGGAGGCCCGGAATCGTCAGCCCCCGGGATCAACCTCACGTACTGCTTCGGGATGACCCGACCCCGAGAAGCCCTAGCCCGCGCGGTGGACCACGGCGTCGCACATCTCCGCCAGGGCCGCCTTCGCGTACCCGTCGGGCAGCGGCGCGAGCATGGCGCGCGCCTCCTCGGCGTACCGCACGGTGTCCCGGCGGGCCTGCTCCAGGGCGGGGTGGGCGCGCAGTCGGCGCAGGGCCTCGGCGTGCCGCTCGTCGTCGCTGAGGTCGCTGTCGATCAGGGCGACGAGCTCCAGGTCCTCGGGGCGCCCGTGGGCGGCCGCGGCGGCCCGCAGGTGGAGGACGGGGAGGGTCGGGATGCCCTCGCGGAGGTCGGTGCCGGGGGTCTTGCCGGACTCGTGGGAGTCGGAGGCGATGTCGAGGACGTCGTCGGCGAGCTGGAAGGCGACGCCGAGCCGCTCGCCGTACTGGGTGAGGGTGTCGATGACGCTCTCGTCGGCGCCGGACATCATGGCGCCGAAGCGGCAGGAGACGGCGACGAGGGAGCCGGTCTTGCCGCCGAGGACGTCGAGGTAGTGCTCGACGGGGTCGCGGCCGTCCATCGGGCCGGCCGTCTCCAGGATCTGGCCGGTCACGAGCCGTTCGAACGCCTCGGACTGGATGCGTACGGCCTCGGGGCCGAGGTCCGCGAGCGTGTGCGAGGCGCGGGCGAAGAGGAAGTCACCCGTGAGGACGGCGATCGAGTTGCCCCAGCGGGTGTTGGCGCTGTCGACGCCGCGCCGGACGTCGGCCTCGTCCATGACGTCGTCGTGGTAGAGCGTGGCCAGGTGGGTGAGCTCGACGACCACGGCGGAGGGCACGACGCCCGGCGCGTGGGGGTCGCCGAACTGGGCGGCGAGCATCACGAGCAGGGGGCGGAACCGCTTCCCCCCGGCCAGGACGAGGTGCTGCGCGGCCTCCGTGATGAAGGGGACATCGCTCTTGGTGGCGTCCAGGAGGCCCGCCTCCACAGCCGCCAAACCGGTCTGGACATCGGCCTCAAGAGCCTGGTCCCGCACGCTAAGACCGAACGGCCCGACGACGGTCACGAGGGGGTCTCCTGTCTGCTGACGCCTGCTGACGCTGTCCGGACCGCACACCGCTCATTCGGATTGTCGATGTGTCGGTCCATGCACTCAAGCCAGCGTATCCGGTCACGTTTCGATCACCGTGGGCGCCTTCCCGTCACCCCGGTATGTTCGCGATCAGCTCATACGACCGGAAGCGGGCGTTTTACCCCGAACGGCGATCGACATCGATACGAACGGTGAGCGGCGCCCCGGATACGACGGATCCCCCGCACGGCGGGCCGAGCACGGCCGTACGGGGGATCCAGGCGGTCCTACGCGTCGGCGCCGGCCTTGCGGCGGCGGGCGACGACCAGCGCGCCGGCGCCCAGGGCGACGGCCCCGGCGGCGGCGAAGCCGAGCGGGAGGGTGTCGTTCGCACCGGTGGCGGCGAGGGTGCCCTTCACGGGGGTGACGGACGAACCGCCCTGCTGGGTGGTGTTCGTGTTGCCGCCGGTGGTGACGGTCGGCGCCGGGGTCGGCGTGTCCGTCGGCTTCGGCTTGTCGCCCTTGTCGGCGGCGAGGATCTCGAAGTCCAGGGTCGAGAAGTCGTCGCCGGTGCCGCAGCTGCCGTCGTTGTTCTCGTACGCGCTGAAGGCGAAGGCCACGCCCTTGCCGGCCGGGGCGTCCGCGTCGACGGTGAGGCGCAGCTTCACGTCGGCGTGACCGCCCTTGGCGAGCTTGCCGATCTCGATGGAGGGGAACTTCTCGGTGAAGGACGTCCACTCCAGGTTGTCGGCGGAGGACCACTCGACGGCGATGAAGCGGTCGGTCAGGTCCGTCTCGTCGTCGATGACCTCACCGGGCTCGGGGCCCCGCAGGGCGTTGACGTAGGCCTCGACCGCGTCCAGGTTCCGGCCCGTGTCGTTGGTGACGCGCAGCGAGAAGAGGGCGCTCTTGCCGGCCGTGACCTTCTTGGGGCCGGTCAGCGCGACCTTGAGGGGGGCCTCGTCGGCGCACTCCCCCTCCATCTCCTCGGCGAACTCGAGGTCCGCCTTGGCCTCGTCGAGGTCCTCCTCGGCGGCCTTCTCGGCCTTCTGGGCGAGCTTGAGCACCTGCTCGGCGGCGTCCTTGGCGGTCTTGAGGGCGGCCGTGGCCTCCGTCAGCTTCGCGTCGGCGGCGGTCTTCGCGGTCGCCGCCTCGGTGGCGACCGTCTGCGCGGCGGTGACGGCAGCGGCGGCGTCCGCCTTCTCCTGGTCGGTGGCGTCCGGCTTGTCCTTCACGGCCTGCTCGGCCTGCTGGGCCTTGACGAGCGCCTCGTCGGCGGCGGTCTTCTTGGCGGCGGCCTCGTCGGCGGCCTTCTTCGCCTCGGCGGCGGCGACGGCCAGCGGGTGATCGGCCTTGGTGAGGGCCTCGACGTCCGCCTTGGCCTTCGCGAGCTCGGCGACGGCCTCGTCGTACGCCTTCTGCGCCACGGCGACGGCGGCCTTGAGCTCCTCGATCGACGGCATGTCGTCGAGGTCGTCCTCGTCCGAGGCGGGCTTCTGCGTCGACGCGGTCGACGGCTTGGTGTCGGCGAACGCCGGCGCGGCCGAGAGGAACACGACCGGAGTGGTCACGGCGGCGGCCACGGCGGTCGCCAGGATGCGGCGGATCTTCACGTTGTGGACCTTTTCCTGGTCTGAAGAGAAAGCTGCGAAGAACGGTGGCGGGCGCGCGCCAGCGGCTACCTCACGCGGCGCGGCACCCGGCATGATCGTAGGGCGGGAAGGTGGCCGCGGGGAGCCCTGTTTCCGCAGCTCGCAGGGGCGTTCCGGGAGCGCCCGGGACACATACCGCGCGAATGCGGGCAGTTGCCCACGGAGGCCGCACTTTCTGTGTGATCCATGTCATCCGCCCCCGGCGGCCCGCCCCGTAACGTGTCCCCCACACACGTGGAAAGCGAGGCACGCACCGATGTCCGAGCACAGCCCGCTCGATCTGGCCGAGGGCGACCCCTTCGGCCCGCACAACCTCCCGTACGGCGTCTTCTCCACCGCCGACGAGCCCGGGCGGCGCCGGCTCGGCGTCCGCATCGGCGGGCACGTCCTGGACGCGGGTGCCGCGGCGCACGCGCTCGGCTCCCCGTACGCGACGCTGCTCGCGCAGCCCAGCCTCAACCCGTTGCTCGCGGCCGGGCGGACCGCCTGGCGCGACGTCCGCCGGGCGCTGACGGCCTGGGTGACGGTGCCCGCGCACCGGGCGGACATCGAGCCGCTGCTGCACCCGCTGGACGCGGTGACGCTGCACCTGCCGTACGAGGTCGCGGACTACGTCGACTTCTACGCGAGCGAGCACCACGCGACGAACGTGGGCCGCATCTTCCGCCCGGACGGCGACGCGCTCACCCCCAACTGGAAGCACCTGCCGATCGGTTACCACGGTCGCGCGGGCACGGTCGTGGTCTCCGGGACCGATGTCGTGCGCCCCTCCGGGCAGCGCAAGGCCCCCTCGGACCCGGCCCCGGTCTTCGGCCCCTCGGTCAAGCTGGACATCGAGGCGGAGGTCGGCTTCCTGGTCGGCACCCCGTCCGAGCTCGGCCGGCCCGTCCCGCTCTCCGACTTCCGTGAGCACGTCTTCGGCCTGACGCTGCTCAACGACTGGTCGGCGCGGGACGTGCAGGCCTGGGAGTACGTGCCGCTGGGCCCGTTCCTCGGCAAGTCGTTCCAGACCTCGGTGTCGGCGTGGGTGACGCCCCTGGAGGCCCTGGACGCCGCCAGGACCGCCCCGCCCGCGCGGGACTTCCCGCTCCTCCCGTACCTGGACGACGCGGCCGAGGAGGAGCCGGGCGGCTTCGACCTGCGGATCTCGGTGGAGATCAACGGCGAGGTGGTGGCCGAGCCGCCGTTCTCCTCCATGTACTGGACGGCGGCCCAGCAGCTCGCCCACATGACGGTGAACGGCGCCTCGCTCCGCACCGGCGACCTGTACGGCTCCGGCACGGTCTCCGGGCCCGAGGTGAACCAGCGCGGCTCGCTCCTGGAGCTCACCTGGAACGGCCGTGACGCCCTCGAACTGCCGGGCGGCAAGCGGACGTTCCTGGAGGACGGCGACGAGGTCGTCCTCACGGCCTGGGCGCCGGGCCCGGACGGCACCCGGGTGGCGCTCGGCGAGGTCCGCGGCCGGATCGTCCCCTCGGCCTGAGCCCGTACGCGAAGGGCCCGGCTCGCCCCCGAGCCGGGCGCAAGCCCGAGTGGATCAAGACCCGCGCGAAGATGGGTCCGGAGTACACGAAGATGCAGGGCCTCGTGAAGAGCGAGGGCCTGCACACGGTCT
>NZ_JBEXSZ010000254.1:0-5406 GCF_040613865.1 Streptomyces sp. NPDC006197
CTTGGTCTCGTCCGTGAGCTCGCTGTGCGTCGTGTACGTGACCTCGGCGGCGGCCAGCGCACCCGCCCGCGTCTCCCGGTGGGTGACGGCGGAGGCGCGCGTGGGGCCCTCCTCCGTACACGTGGACCGCTACGCCACGAACGACCTCGGCGGCTCCGCGCCCCCGCTGCCCGCGCCGGACTCGACCAGACGGGCCGCGGCGGCCAGCCGCGCGGCCGCCTCGTCGGCGACCGGGCCGCCGACCGTGAAGGGCAGCCGGACGAAGCCCTCGAAGGCGCCGTCGACGCCGAAGCGGGGGCCGGAGGGCACCCGGACGCCGACCCGCTCCCCCGCCTCGGCGAGCCGGGAGCCGGACAGGCCGCCGGTGCGGACCCAGAGGGTCAGACCGCCGCGCGGGACCGCGAACTCCCACTCCGGAAGCTCCCGGCGGACGGCGGTGACGAGCGCGTCCCGGTTCTCCCTGGCCTGCTCGCGGCGCAGGCTCACGGCCTCCTCCCAGCCGCCCGTCCGCATGAGCCAGTTCACGCCGAGCTGCTCCAGGACGGGGGTGCCGAGGTCGGCGTACGCGCGCGCGGCCACCAGGGAACGGATGACGTCGGGGGCGGCCCGGACCCAGCCGATGCGCATGCCCGCCCAGAAGGCCTTGCTGGCCGAGCCGACCGTGAGGACGGTGGCGCCCGCCGGGTCGAAGGCGCAGACCGGCCGGGGCATCTCCAGGTCCTCGTCCAGGTGCAGTTCGGCCATGGTCTCGTCGACGACGAGGACCGTGCCGGCCGAGCGGGCCGCCTCGACGAGCTGCCGCCGCTGGTCCTCGTCGGCGAGCGCGCCGGTCGGGTTGTGGAAGTCGGCGACGACGTACGCGAGACGGGGCGCCGCGTCCCGCAGCACCTGCCGCCAGCGGCCCAGGTCCCAGCTGCCGAGGCCCTCGGCCATGGCGACGGGCACGAGCCGGGCGCCGGCCGAGCGCATCAGCTGGAGGATGTTGGCGTACGAGGGCGACTCGACGGCGATCCGCTCGCCCCGCCCGGCAAAGAGGTGGCAGATGGCGTCGATGGCGCCCATGGCGCCGGTCGTGACCATGATCTGCTCGGGCATGGTGGGGATCCCGCGCGCGGTGTACCGGTCGGCGAGCATCTGCCGCAGCGCGGGCAGCCCGGCCGGGTAGTCCCCGTGCGTGTGGGCGTAGGGCGGCAGCTCCTCCAGGGCGCCCTGGACGCCCCGGGTGAGCCAGGGCTCGGGCGCGGGCAGCGCCGCGCAGCCGAGGTCGATCATCGAGCCGAGGGACTCGGGAGGCAGCGGTTCGAGGCCGCGCGCGGGCAGCGGGTTCCCGGCGGGCACGGCGGTCCAGCTGCCGGCGCCGCGCCGCGACTCCAGGAAGCCCTCGGTGCGCAGCGCCTCGTAGGCCGCGGCGACCGTGGTGCGGCTGACGGTGAGCGCGAGGGCGAGCTCCCGCTCGGCGGGCAGGCGGGCGGCGACCGGGACGCGGCCCTCCAGGACGAGCAGCCGGATGCCGTCGGCCAGGGCGCGGTAGGCGGGCGGCTTGCGGGTGCCGGGTCCGGCGGGCCGGGGCTGCTGCGCCTGGAGCTGCCGGGCGAGCTGGGCCGGCCCCACCGCCGAAGTCCACTGAGCCATGGAAATCAGTCCACCTTCCTCGAATTGGCCATGGTTGACATCCGATCCCCCGCCACAGAGTGTCATGAGTCAGTCCACTACCACCACCTTGGGGGGCAGTCCCTTGTCCATCGCCTCCGGCCTCCGCGGCCGGCACCTCGCCCGTCGGCTCGTCCAGCTGTACGTCGGACTGACGCTGTACGGGGCCAGCTCGGCGCTGCTCGTGCGCAGCGGGCTCGGCCTGGAGCCCTGGAACGTCCTGCACCAGGGCCTCGCCGAGAAGACCGGGCTGTCCATCGGCGTGGTGTCGATCGTCGTCGGCGCGGTGGTGCTGCTGCTGTGGCTCCCGATCCGGCAGCGGCCCGGGCTCGGCACGGTCTCCAACGTGTTCGTGATCGGTCTGGCGATGGACGGCACCCTGGCCCTGGTGCCGGACGTCCACGGCCTGGTCGGGCAGGTGCCGCTGCTCGTGTTCGGCATCGCCCTCAACGGCGTCGCCACCGGCCTGTACATCGCGGCGCGGTTCGGGCCCGGCCCGCGCGACGGCCTGATGACCGGTCTGCACCGGCTCACCGGCCGGTCCATCCGGCTGGTGCGGACGGCGATCGAGGTCGTGGTGGTCGCCACCGGCTTCCTGCTCGGCGGCTCGGTCGGCGTCGGCACGGTCCTGTACGCGCTCGCGATCGGCCCGCTCGCCCAGTTCTTCCTGCGCTGGTTCGCCCTCCCGGAGCCGGACTCCGCCGGCGCGGCGGCCGCCTCCGGCCGCGCGGCGCCCGCCCCCGATGCCGCTCCCGGGTCCGCCTCCGGCAGCCCCGCGCTCACCCCCGGACCGGACTCCGTCCCCTCCCTGGTCGCCGCCGGGACACCGGAAGGCGCCATACTGCGGCCGTGACTCGCGTACGCCACCCCTACCTCGACCACCCCTCCCCTCTCGCGTTCGCCCATCGCGGCGGCACGGCGAACGGCCTGGAGAACACCGCGGCCGCCTTCCGCCGGGCCGCCGCGGTGGGCTACCGCTACTTCGAGACCGATGTGCACACGACGTCCGACGGGATGCTCGTCGCGTTCCACGACGCGACCCTCGACCGGGTGACGGACGCCTCGGGCCGGATCCGCGACCTGCCGTGGGCGGCGGTGCGGGAGGCGCGCGTGGCCGGCGAGGAACCGCTGCCGCTCTTCGCGGACCTCCTGGAGGAGTTCCCCGAGGCCCGCTGGAACGTGGACCTCAAGACGGAGTCGGCCCTCTATCCGCTGATCAACCTGATCCGCAAGAAGAAGGCCTGGGACCGGGTCTGCGTGGGCTCCTTCACCGAGTCCCGGGTGGCGCGGGCCCAGCGGATGGCCGGTCCGCAGCTCGCCACCTCGTACGGGGTGCGCGGGGTGGTCGGGCTGCGGCTGCGCTCCTGGGGGATCCCGGCGGCGCTGCGGGCCGGGGCGGTGGCGGCGCAGGTCCCGGAGCGCCAGGCCGGGGTCCCGGTGGTCGACCGCCGGTTCGTGCGGGAGGCGCACGCGCGCGGGCTCCAGGTCCACGTGTGGACGGTGAACGATCCGGCCCGGATGAACTCTCTCCTCGACCTGGGAGTCGATGGCATCATGACCGATCACCTGGAGACGCTGCGCGGCGTGCTCACCGATCGGGGAGCGTGGGTCTGAGCCGCGTCCCGGCCACGGGGACGAACGAGGAGGGCGCGGCCGTGACCGCTGACACCATCGAGCCGGAGGAGCACGCCGCCGGTCCCGCCGAGCGGCGGCGCGAGCAGCGAGGCTGGTACTTCTACGACTTCGCGTGCTCGGTCTACTCGACGAGCGTGCTCACCGTGTTCCTCGGGCCGTACCTGACCTCGGTGGCCCGGGCGGCGGCCGACGCCGAGGGGTTCGTGCACCCGCTGGGCGTCCCGGTGCGGGCCGGCTCGCTCTTCGCGTACGCCGTGTCCGCCTCGATCGTGGTCGCGGTCCTGGTGATGCCGCTGGTGGGCGCGGTGGCGGACCGCACGGGCCGGAAGAAGCCGCTCCTCGCGGCGTCGGCGTACCTGGGGGCGGCGGCGACGACGGGAATGTTCTTCCTGGCGGGCGAGCACTACCTCCTCGGCGCGTTCCTGCTGATCGTGGCGAACGCCTCGCTGTCGGTCTCGATGGTGCTCTACAACGCCTATCTGCCGCAGATCGCGGAGCCGGACGAGCGGGACGCGGTCTCCTCGCGCGGCTGGGCCTTCGGCTACACGTCCGGCGCGCTGGTCCTCGTCCTGAACCTGGTCCTCTACTCGGGGCACGACTCCTTCGGCCTCACGGAGGGCGAGGCGGTCCGCGTCTGTCTGGCCTCGGCCGGTCTGTGGTGGGGTGCCTTCACGCTGGTGCCGCTGCGCCGGCTGCGCGACCGGGGGGTCCGCCCGGAGGGGTCCGGGCGGTCCGGCGAGGGCGCGGTGGGCAGCGGCTGGAGCCAGTTGCGGGCCACGCTGAAGGACATGCGCCGGCATCCGCTGACGCTCTCCTTCCTCCTCGCGTACCTCATCTACAACGACGGCGTGCAGACGGTGATCTCGCAGGCCTCGATCTACGGCTCGGAGGAGCTGGGCCTCGACCAGACGACGCTCATCACGGCGGTCCTGCTCGTCCAGGTGCTCGCGGTGGCGGGCGCCCTCGGGATGGGGCGACTCGCCCGGTCGTACGGCGCCAAGCGGACGATTCTGGGCTCGCTGGCGGTCTGGACGCTGATCCTGGCGGCGGGGTACTTCCTGCCGGCCGGCTCGCCGGTGTTCTTCTACTGCCTGGCGGCCGCGATCGGCCTGGTCCTGGGCGGCAGCCAGGCCCTGTCGCGCTCGCTGTTCTCGCATCTGGTGCCGCGTGGCAAGGAGGCGGAGTACTTCTCGGCGTACGAGATGAGCGACCGGGGGCTCAGTTGGCTGGGTCCGCTCGTGTTCGGTCTCGCGTATCAGCTGACCGGAAGCTATCGGGATGCCATCATCTCCCTGGTGATCTTCTTCGCCGTCGGCTTCGCGCTGCTCGCCCGGGTCCCGGTCCGGCGTGCGGTGGAGGCCGCGGGGAACCCGATACCCGAGCGTATTTAGACGTGGCGGTGAAAGGGCGGTAGTGTACGCGTTTGGCCTGCCAGGCGGACCGTTACTGCGTGCTGCTTTGGTGAAGACACCGGGTCACATCTGCCGTCAGATGTGACAAAACGGGCACTGGTGGGTACAACAAGGGGCGGCACGACGGGCGACGCATGACCCGGCACGGGAATCTTTACCGCCGACCGGACGTTGACCGGATAACGACGACAGCGACACCTGTCCTGTGGGCGACAAGCCCGGGAGGCACGATTCATGAGTGAGCGAGCTCTTCGCGGCACGCGCCTCGTGGTGACGAGCTACGAGACCGACCGCGGCATCGATCTGGCCCCGCGCCAGGCGGTGGAGTACGCATGCGAGAAGGGCCATCGTTTTGAGATGCCCTTCTCGGTCGAGGCGGAGATTCCGCCGGAGTGGGAGTGCAAGGTCTGCGGAATCCAGGCACTCCTGGTGGACGGGGACGGACCTGAGGAGAAGAAGGGCAAGCCTGCGCGTACGCACTGGGACATGCTCATGGAGCGCCGCACCCGCGAGGAGCTGGAGGAGGTCCTCGCCGAAAGGCTGGCCGTTCTGCGCTCCGGCGCCATGAACATCGCCGTGCATCCGCGCGACAGCCGCAAGTCCGCCTAGCGGACCGCCACAAGAGCACCACGCCGCGGGCCGAACTCGCCGCCGCCCGATCCGGCGGCGGTGACGACTCCGACGGAGAAGGGGTCCTCGACTCCGTCCT
>NZ_JBEXSZ010000255.1:0-5403 GCF_040613865.1 Streptomyces sp. NPDC006197
TCGGCTTCGGCACCGCTGCCGTCCTCTCGCCCGCCGGCGGCCGGATCGTGGACCGGGTCGGCCCCCGCCGGGCGCGCCACCAGGTTTCGTACGGCCGTCAGGCCAGGCCCGCCACCAGGTCGGCGACGCTCTTGCGGCGGCCGGTGAAGAACGGGACCTCCTCGCGGACGTGCATCCGCGCCTCGGAGGCGCGCAGGTGGCGCATGAGGTCGACGATGCGGTGCAGCTCGTCGGCCTCGAAGGCGAGGAGCCACTCGTAGTCGCCGAGCGAGAAGGAGGCGACCGTGTTGGCGCGGACGTCGGGGTAGCCGCGGGCCATCTTGCCGTGGTCGGCGAGCATGCGGCGGCGGTCCTCGTCCGGCAGCAGGTACCAGTCGTAGGAGCGCACGAAGGGGTACACCGAGACGTAGTCGCGCGGGTTCTCGTCGGCCAGGAAGGCCGGGATGTGCGACTTGTTGAACTCGGCGGGGCGGTGCAGCGCCATGTTCGACCAGACCGGCTCCAGGGCGCGGCCCAGCTTGGTGCGGCGGAAGAGGTTGTACGCCTCCTGGAGCTCGTCGCTCGTCTCGGCGTGCCACCAGATCATGACGTCGGCGTCGGCGCGCAGACCGGAGAGGTCGTACGTGCCGCGGATCGTGATGTCCTTGGCCGCGAGCTGGTCGAACAGCTCCTGGACCTCGTCGGCGTAACCGCCGCGGTCCTCGGGGAGAACGTCGCGCAGCTTGAAGACGGACCACAGGGTGTAGCGGATGACCTCGTTGAGGTCCTTCGCCTTCTTACCGGCGTTCGGGATCTTTTCGGGCGCACTCATACGCCTATTCTCGCCCGTCACGAGGAGTGCCCCGCACCGGGGTGCCCCGTTCCCGACGTGGCGCTGATCTCGTCGGCGAACCCTCCGATGATCTCGTCGGCCGCGCGGTGGGCCGAGGCGACGCAGGCGGGGATGCCGACGCCGTCGTACGCGGCGCCCGCGAGCCGCAGGCCGGGGAGGGCGGCGACGGCCGCGCGGACGCGGGCGACGCGGGCGAGGTGGCCGACGGGGTACTGGGGCAGGCCGCCGATCCAGCGGGTGACGGTGCTCGCGACCGGGTGGGCGGAGAGCCCGGTGGCGGCGGCGAGGTCCTTGAGGGAGGCCTCGACGAGGTCGGAGTCCTCGCGGTGGAGCTGCTCCTCCTCGCCGTGGCGGCCGACGGAGGTGCGCAGCACGAACAGGTCGGGGGCGCTGTCGGAGACCCACTGCCACTTCCGGCCGGAGAACGTGGAGGCCTTGATGGTGTGGCCGTCGACGGGCGGCACGAGGAAGCCGGAGCCCGGCAGGGCGGGCACGTCGGAGCGGCGGAAGGCGAGGGTGATCAGGGCCATGGAGGCGTAGTCGATCGCGTCGAGCTCGGCGGCGGCCGCCGGGGCGTGGCCGCCGAGGAGTCCGGCGGTGGTGCCGGCGGGGGTGGCGAGGACGACGGCGTCGGCGTCGAAGGTCCGGTCCCGGGTGACCACCTGCCAGCCGGTGGCGCCGGTGCGGATCAGGGCGTCGACGGGCGTGCCGGTGAGGATCTCGCCGCCGGCGGCGCGGATCGCGTCGGCGACCGCGCCGGGGAGGGTGCCGATGCCGCCCGCGATGCCGAGGAAGACGGCGCCGCCCAGGCCGGTGGCGGCGCCCGCCACGTCGGCGGGGGTGGCGGCGCCGGCCCGCTGGACGGCGTGGACGGCGGCGGTGAGGGTGGGGTGGGCGCGGGCGGCCTCGAAGAGGGCGGGGACGGCGGCCTTCATCGAGATGCGGTGGGCGTCACCGGCGTACACCCCGCCGAGGAGGGGTTCGACGAGCCGGTCCACGACCTCGTGGCCCATGCGCGCGGCGACGTACGCGCCGATGGCGATGTCCTCGCCGATCTCGGTCGGCGGCAGCTCCAGGTCGCCGCCGATGCGGCGCACGCCCTCCGCCGAGAGGAGCCCCTCGACGGCGGCGGGGTCGCCGGGGACGCCCATGACGTGTCCCTTGGGCATGGGGACCAGCTCGCCCCGGGACCAGACGGACGCGGTGGTGGTCACGGGGGCCTGGAGCCGGTCGCCGAGGCCGACGGCCCGGGCGAGGGCGACGGCCTCGGGGCGGCGGGCGAGCAGCGACTCGGCGCCGAGGTCGACGGGCGCGCCCGCGATCTCCCCGGCGAGGAGCTTGCCGCCGAGCCGGCCGTCCGCTTCGAGGAGGGTCACCCGGTGGCCGGCGAGGGCCAGCCGGTGGGCGGCGGCGAGTCCGGCGATCCCGCCTCCGGCGACGACGACGTGAGGCCCGGCGTGCTGTCCCGTGGTGTCCGCGTTCATGGCACCACTCTCTCAAATCGCCCGCCCGCTCCCGTTCCGAGGCCGGACCGTGACCGCATCGCTACCGCCGGAGGGCAACCCGAGCCGGGGGGCCGTACGTCCAAAGGGCATCACTCGTCACCACCCTGGGGGGATCCTCGTGCGGGCAGCAAGAACGAGAACGACGGCCGCGGTCCTGCTGGCGGCCTCACTGGTCCTGACCGGCTGCGGCGCGGGCGCCGCGGACACGGCCTCGGACGGCAAGGGGGGCACGGCGGCGAGGCCCGCCGACGCGGGGGCCGAGGGCGCCGCGGACCGCTCGGCCGCCGGGAGCGGCGCGGGGGCCGCCGGGAAGCCCGCGTCGAAGACGCCGGCCGGGCAGCACGTCATCCGTACCGCCTCGCTCTCCGTGGAGGTGAAGGACGCGGCGCAGGCCCTGGCCACGGCCCGCCGGGTGGCGACGGACGCGGGCGGGCACGTGGAGAACGAGTCGACGGAACGCGTCGACGACGCGTACCTCACCTCGCAGATCGTGCTGCGGGTGCCGCAGGAGCGGTACGACTCCGTCCTCACCGAGCTCGCCGGCACCGGGAAGCTCCTCGACCGCAAGGCGGACGCCAAGGACGTCACCGACCAGGTGGTGGACGTGGAGAGCCGGATCGCCACCCAGCGGGCGAGCGTGGCGCGGGTGCGGGCCCTGATGGAGCGGGCGGAGAAGCTGTCCGACGTGGTGACCCTGGAGGGCGAGCTGAGCCGCCGTCAGGCGGACCTGGAGGCGCTGCTCGCCCAGCAGTCCTCGCTGAAGGACCGGACGACGATGGCGACGATCACCCTGCGGCTCTCCGAGAAGGAGAAGCCGCCCGCCGAGGAGCGGGAGGAGGGCCGTCCCGGCTTCGGGGACGCCCTGAGCGGCGGCTGGAACGCGCTGGTGGGCGCGGCGGCCTGGATCGGGATCGTCCTGACCGCCCTGGCCCCGTGGCTGGCGGTCGCCCTGATCGTCTTCGTCCTGTGGCGCCGTCTCGTCCGGCCGCGCCTCGCGGCCCGTCCCCGGCCGACGGCCCCGGCCCCCGTCCTGCCGGACGCTCCGCGGAACGCCGCCGGAGCGCCTGCGGCTCCCGGGGCGCCGAAGCCCCCGCAGCCCCGGGAGGCCCCCGAGAAGTAGCGTCTCCCCATGAGCGAACGACTGGTGGTCATCGGTGGCGACGCGGCGGGCATGTCCGCCGCGTCGCAGGCGCGCAGGCTCAAGGGCCCCGGGGAGCTGGAGATCGTCACCTTCGAGCGCGGGCACTTCTCCTCGTACTCGGCCTGCGGCATCCCGTACTGGGTCGGCGGGGACGTGGCGACGCGCGGGGAGCTGATCGCGCGCTCCCCCGAGGAGCACCGGGCCCGTGACATCGACCTGCGGACGCGGACCGAGGTGACGGAGATCGACGTCCCTGGGCAGCGGGTCCGATCGCGGGACCTGGAGGCGGGCACGGAGGCGTGGACGGGCTTCGACAAGCTGGTGATCGCGACCGGGGCCCGGCCGCTGCGCCCGCCGCTGCCGGGGATCGACGCGCCCGGGGTGCACGGGGTGCAGACCCTCGACGACGGCCAGGCGCTGCTCGACTCGCTGTCCGCGACGCCGGGGCGGCGGGCGGTCGTCGTCGGCGCCGGGTACATCGGGGTGGAGATGGCGGAGGCCCTGCTGAACCGGGGCTACGAGGTGACGGTGCTGACCCGGGGCGAGCAGCCGATGGCGACCCTCGACCCGGACATGGGGCGGCTCGTGCACCGGGCGATGGACGGTCTGGGGATCAGGACGGTCGTCTCGGCGCCGGTGACGAAGATCCTGACGGGCTCGGAGGGCCGGGTGCGGGCGGTGGCGACGGAGGGGGACGAGTACCCGGCGGACGTGGTGGTGCTCGGCACGGGCGTGGAGCCGGAGACCTCGCTCGCGCGGGCGGCCGGGCTGCCCCTCGGGGCGTACGGGGGGCTGCTCACCGATCTGTCGATGCGGGTCCGGGGCCACGGGAACATCTGGGCCGGTGGCGACTGCGTGGAGGTCCTGGACCTGGTCTCGGGCCGGGAGCGGCACGTTCCCCTCGGCACGCACGCGAACAAGCACGGCCAGGTGATCGGGGCGAACGCGGGCGGCGGTTACGCGACCTTCCCGGGCGTCGTGGGCACGGCGGTGTCGAAGGTGTGCGACCTGGAGATCGCGCGGACGGGCCTGCGGGAGAGGGACGCCCGGGAGGTGGGGCTGCGGTTCGTGGCGGTGACGGTCGAGTCGACGAGCCGGGCGGGCTACTACCCGGGGGCCGCGCCGATGACGGTGAAGATGCTGGCCGAGCGGCGCACGGGCCGGCTCCTCGGGGTGCAGATCGTGGGCCGGGAGGGCGCGGCGAAGCGGGTGGACATCGCGGCGGTGGCGCTCACGGCGGGGATGACGGTGGAGGGGATGACGGCCCTGGACCTGGGGTACGCGCCGCCGTTCTCGCCGGTGTGGGACCCGGTGCTGATCGCGGCGCGGAAGGCGGCGGGGGCCGTTCGGGCGGCGGGCTGACCCGAGCGGCGCACGACCGGGCGTCACGATTTGCGACCGGCTCGTCACCATGTGCAACTGGTCACATGATCAGACACGCGATGCGCGCGCTCAGCGCCGCCACCCTCGTCATAGCTCCGATCGCACTGACCGCGACGCCCGCCCACGCGGTGGCCTCGTGCCGCGTCAACGGCATCCCCGTCAGCAGCACGAACGTCGTCGGCACGGCAGGCTCCGACTACATCACCTGCGGCTCGCTCGCCCCCGGCGACACGGTCAACGGCGCCGGCGGCTCCGACTACATCGTCATCGACGGCAGCGTCGGCGTCAGCATGGACGTCATGCCTCCCATCGCCACCGTCCGGGGCGGCACCGGCCGTGACTACATCGTGGTCAACGGCACCGTCGGCCAGTTCGGCCAGGTCCTCGGCAACGAGGACAGCGACTACCTCCGCGTCTTCTCGAACGCGGGTGTGGTCAACGGCGGCCTCGGGCTCGGGGACCTATGTGCGCGAGCGTCCCGTGCCCCGGCGGATCGCCCGCTCCGGCTACCGTCCCGCCTCCGGCGCCAGCCCCTTCCGCCA
>NZ_JBEXSZ010000256.1:0-5300 GCF_040613865.1 Streptomyces sp. NPDC006197
CGGGCCGGGTACGGGAGCGTGCGGTGGAAGGTGGTGGTGCGTCAGTGGTGCGTCAGCGGTATGGGCGGGGCGCGAGGGTGCGGCCGACGCGCCCCCCAGCTCGGGGGTGCGGCGCGCCGCCGTTTCCCCCGCCGGGACCGGCGAACCGATCACGGCCCGCCGGCGTCCCTCCGGCCATGGAGACGCTCACCCACGGGATACGTCAGCTGCTGCGCTTCGCGGTCCTGGAGGCGCGCTGCTGCGCCTTCGCCGTCGCGCTCGTCGGCGGCATCGCCGTCTCGGCCCTGCTGCCCGAACTGCCGGTCGCCCGCTACGACCTGCTGCTCCTGTACGGCGTCGGGCTCACCGTCCTCGCGTGGAAGGTCGGCTGGGACACCGGCCGAGACGTCGCCGTGATCGCCGGGTGCCATGCCATCGGCCTCCTCTTCGAGCTGGTCAAGGTGCGGATGGGCTCCTGGAGCTATCCGGAGGACGCCCTGACGAAGTTCGGCGGCGTGCCGCTGTACGGCGGGTTCCTGTACGCGGCGCTCGGCAGCTACGTCTGCCGTGCCTGGCACCTGTTCGACCTGCGGCTCACGGGCTACCGGCCCCGGATCACGGCGGTCCTCGCCGGGGCCGTGTACGTGAACTTCTTCAGCCATCACTGGCTGCCCGACGCCCGCTGGGCCCTGGCCGCGCTGCTGCTCGTCGCGACGGCGGGGACCCGGGTCCGGTTCCGGGTCGGCGAGAGCGACCACCGGATGCCCCTGGCCCTGTCCTTCGTCCTGATCGGCTTCTTCCTCTGGGTCGCCGAGAACGCGGCCACGTACGTCGGCGCCTGGAGCTACCCGGACCAGCTGGACGGCTGGCAGCCCGTCTCCCTCACGAAGTTCGGCGCCTGGGCGCTACTCATCACGGTCACGTTCACCCTTACGGCAAATCGGACATTCTTCACGCGGGGCCGCCGGAACCGTGCTACAGTAGAGATCAGTTGCAGTCGTGGTTCCCATTGAGCTTACAAGTGCCTTCGGCGATTCGACATCGTCGGGCACTTTATGTGTTTTCGGTGCAGTTTTCCGGACGGGGCAATCATCACGGCGACGCCGGGATCCGCACAGTGCGGCTCCCAGGGCTACGCCCCGAAGGAGATATGACATGGCTACTGGCACCGTGAAGTGGTTCAACTCGGAAAAGGGCTTCGGCTTCATCGAGCAGGAGGGTGGCGGCCCGGACGTGTTCGCCCACTACTCCAACATCGCCACCTCCGGCTTCCGTGAGCTCCAGGAAGGCCAGAAGGTGTCCTTCGACGTCACGCAGGGCCAGAAGGGCCCGCAGGCGGAGAACATCGTTCCCGCCTGACGTTGACACGTACGACGCGGCCGGGGCCCCCACCCATGCGGTGGGGGCCCCGGCCCGTCGCATTTTCCAGACTTCCCCACGGACCAGGTGCCGCATGAACACCACGCCCCACGAGGACGCCTCCACGGCGGCCGTGACCTTCGCCGCCTTCGACCTGCCGGCCGACCTGCTCGCGGAGCTCACCCGCCGCGGCGTCGAGACGCCCTTCCCGATCCAGGCCGCCACGCTCCCGGACGCCCTCGCGGGCCGCGACGTCCTCGGACGCGGGCGGACCGGCTCCGGCAAGACGCTCGCGTTCGGCCTGCCGCTCCTCGCCCGCACCGCCGGGCGCCGGGCCGAGGCCCGCAAGCCGCTCGCCCTGGTCCTGGTCCCCACCCGCGAGCTGGCCCAGCAGGTCACCGACGCCCTCGCCCCGTACGCCGAGGCCCTGGGGCTCCGCCTGGCCACCGTGGTCGGCGGCATGTCGATCGGGCGGCAGGCCACGGCGCTGCGCGACGGGGCCGAGGTCCTGATCGCCACCCCCGGCCGGCTCATGGACCTCGTCGAGCGCAAGGACTGCCGTCTCGACCGGGTGGCCGTCACCGTCCTCGACGAGGCCGACCGGATGGCCGACATGGGCTTCCTGCCGCAGGTGACGGAGCTGCTCGACCAGGTGCCGGGCACCGGCCAGCGGCTGCTGTTCTCGGCCACGCTCGACCATGACGTCGACCAGCTGGTCGAGCGCTACCTCCAGGACCCGGCCGGCCACTCCGTCGACCCCTCGGCCGCGGCCGTCTCCACCATGGAGCACCACGTGCTGCACGTGCACGGCGCCGACAAGTTCGCCACCGCCACGGAGATCGCCGCCCGCGACGGGCGCGTGATCATGTTCCTGCACACCAAGGCCTCCGTCGACCGCTTCACCAAGCACCTCCTCGGCAGCGGCGTGCGGGCCGCGGCGCTGCACGGCGGCAAGTCGCAGCCGCTGCGGACCCGGGCCCTGGAGCGCTTCAGGACCGGCGAGGTCCCCGTCCTGGTCGCCACGGACGTGGCGGCGCGCGGCATCCACGTCGACGAGCTCGACCTGGTCGTCAACGTCGACCCGCCCGCCGACTCCAAGGACTACCTGCACCGCGGCGGGCGCACCGCCCGCGCGGGCGAGTCGGGCCTCGTCGTCACGCTGGTCACGCCCGAGGAACGCCGCGACGTGGCCCGCCTCCTGACGGAAGCCGGCATCCGCCCCCGCGAGACCCGGGTCCGCTCCGGCGAGGCCGAGCTGACCCGTATCACCGGCGCCCGCAAGCCCTCCGGCGTACCGGTCGACGGCAGCGCGCCGAGCCAGGAGCGCGACCGGCGCGGCGGTGCGGCCTTCCGGGGCATCGGCACCGTCCCGGGCCGCCCGGGCCGCGCGAAGAACGAGTCCCGCCGGGCCGCCGAGGCGCGCAAGACGGCGGAGGCCCGCCGGGCGGCGAAGGTGCGCCGGGGCGGCTGACCGGACGGCTCGATCCGTCCCGGAACCGGGGCCCGGACCCGGCGCCCCGTCACCAGGCCCGGTGACGCCCCAGTGACGGCGAAGCCCCTCCCGTGCGGAAAGGGCCGTCCGGCCGGAGCCCGAACTCCGGCCGGACGGCGGGCGCCTGGACTCCGGCCGGGCCGACGGGTTTCCGGCCTCCGGCCGGACGGCGGGCGTCGTCAGACGCTCCAGATCTCCTTCATCGTGTCCACTTCGCCCTTGGCGTTCAGCGCGACCTCGTAGACGTTGCCGTAGCAGCCGTAGGGCGCCTCCACCTTGGGGTAGTCGTCGGGAGCCCCGATCTCCTGGGCCAGGCAACGGTCGACGTGCAGGGCGAGCTGCTCGTGGTCGACCTGCTTCGACTGACCGGGGCCGAGGGCGAGGTACGCCTTGACGTTCTCGGGAAGGACGTAGTGCTTGGTCGGGTCCCCCTTGTCGGCGCCGTAGATCCAGTCGTTCGGCGTGCAGTGCGGCTTGGCCTCCGCGGCCTCGAAGCCGCCGGCGTCGCGCATCAGCCGGACCTTCAGCTTCAGGTGCCCGGCGGGCAGGGTCGGCGGCTTGCCGCAGTCGCCGCCCTTTCCGTCGCCGTCGACGTCGTCGGCCGGGGCGCCGTCCCCGGCCTCGCCGGGAGCCGACGTCCCGGACGCGGTGGCCGACGGCGAGGCGCTGCTGCCGGAACCTCCGACCGGGCCTCCGGCGGTGGGGTCCTCCGGGCCGCAGGCGGCGACGCCGCTCAAGGTGGCGAGAAGCGCGATCGCGCCGAGGACACGGCGGGTTGAGGTCATTCTTCCATTCCCCCGAATGCAAAGAGCTCGATGTTGTGATCATGATTGATCGACGGAGCTTTCTACCCCACGGGGCTGCCGAAAGGCCAAGGGGCGCGACCGGGCGGGGCCCGTCAGCCCCGCCCCGGGGCCCTCGCCGTGACCAGCAGGCCCGTCAGGAGGCCCGCGAGGAGCAGGAGGCCGGCGGCGGTCCAGAAGGTGACGGAGTAGCCGCCCAGGACGGCCTCGTTCGTCTGCGTGACGGTCTCCCTCAGCACTTCCGGGAACTGATGCGGGTCGATGAGGACGCCGTTGCGGGCCGCCTCCCCCGGGGACGGCGAGAGGGCCTCGATCTCGTCGAGGCGGCTGGAGACCGCCGCGGTGAGGACGCTGCCGAACAGCGGCGTGGCGAGCCATCCGCCGAGGCCCTGGGCCGCCAGGACGGCCCCCGCCGTGCCGCCGGAGCCCACGGGGCCGGTGGCGCCGGTCGCGGTGGCGAGCAGCGGTCCCAGGGCCAGGCCGAGGCCCAGGCCGACGAGGAGGGTGCCGGGCAGGACGACGGTGGCGTACGAGCTGTCGGCCTCCAGGCGGGCCAGGAGTCCCATGCCGACGGCCGCGAGGACCAGGCCCGGGACGGCGAGGTGGCGGGCCGCCAGCCGGGCCTGGAGGCGGCCGGAGATCTGGGCGGCGACGAGGACGGCGCCGGCCATGGGCAGCAGGTCGAGGCCCGTCTGGGAGGGGGTGTGGTCGAGGAGGACCTGGAGGTACAGGAACACGATCAGGAACAGGGTCGGGGTGCTCAGGCCGACGAGCGCGAGGACGAGGAGGGAGACGGCCCGGTCCCGGTCCCGGAAGAGACCGCGCGGGACGAGCGGGTCGCTCGTGCGGGTCTGCCACCACACGAAGATCACCAACAGGGCCACACCGACCAGCAGGAGGACCACGGTCAGGGGCGCGGTCCAGCCGCGAGCGTCCATGTCCTGGACCTCCTGGGCCCGGTCGAAGCCGAAGACGAGGGCGGCCAGCGCACCGGTGCCGAGCAGCAGGCCCGGCCCGTCGAGGCGGGCGGCGGCGCGGGCCGACCGGTCGTCCGCCAGCAGGGCGGCCGGGAGGGCGGCGAGCAGGGCGAGCGGGACGGCGGCGAACAGGGACCAGCGCCAGCTCAGGGTCTCGGCCAACCAGCCGCCCGTGAACGCGCCGACGGCCGCCCCGCCTCCGGCGAGCACGGCGTAGACCCCGAAGGCGGTGCCGCGCTCCTTCGGGTCGGTGAAGCCGCCGCCCACCAGGGCGAGCGCGGTCGAGGAGAGCAGCGCGGCGAAGACGCCCTGAAGGGCGTGTGCCGTGATGAGCACGCCGGCGGCGGGGGCCATGCCACCGAGCACCGAGGCGAGGGCGAAGCCGGCAAGGCCGAGGAACGCCGCCCGTCTGCGGCCCAGGAGATCGGTGAGGTGTCCGCCGAGCAGGAGCAGGGCGCCGAAGGCGATCCCGTAGGCGAGGGACATCAGCCGGAGGTCCCCGACGGCGATGGCGAGGTCGGCCTGGATGGCCGGCAGCACGACGTTCGTACTCGTGGCGCCGACGAGGACCAGGAACTGCGCCGCCGCGGCGAAGGCCAGGCCCCACCACCGGCGGGGGGACGGGCCGGGCTGTCCGGCCGGGGCGGTGGGCGTCCGGACGGCGCCTTGAGGGCGACGTCGCTGGCGTAC